>NZ_JAAQWX010000005.1:0-288652 GCF_012985745.1 Pseudomonas sp. WS 5078
TCCACCTCAAGGCCGGGGCCCTGGTGACGTTGGATGCAGGCGCGAACCTGACGTTGATGGCAGGCGGTCATCATCTCGTGATCAATGCGGCGGGCATTTTTTGCAGCACACCGATCCAGTTGGGGGGGCGTGCCGATACCGGGCACGCCCGCCCTGCCGCTAGCGCCGGGCGAGGTAAAGGGCTTGCAAAGTGTTGAGCTGGACCCGGCGACTCAGTTGCAAGCGTTGTACCTCAAGGCACCTGCGTGCCCGCAATGCGAAATTTTGAAAAAACCCCTTTCAGTGGGAGGTGCGCATGCTGACGCCTGACACATTGCCTCGCGACCTGCCCTGGCAAGGCAATGCCTACTTGTTGCTGGATGGCATCAGTGTGCAAAACCTGCGAGTCCGCTTGCACGAGTGGTTTGGTGCCCCGGATTTCCAACTGCTGTATGCCAGCACACCGCTGGCGTCCTGCAACCTTGTGTCTCCTTGCCTGATCACGCTGGATGGGCCGCAAATGCCCGGTTTGCGTCCTTATTTTTCGCACATTGCTGAAGAGTGGGGCTATCTGATTTTCAGCCGTGCCAGCGCATTCGAGGTCATCTGTCATTTGCGTGCGCTGCTGAATGCGCAATACCCGCACGGGCCGAACGTCTGGTTGCGGGTGGCCGATCCCGCCGTCATGCATGCCTTGCTCACCCATGCTGCCGCTACGCAGCGCACGCACGTGTTCGGGCCTATGGAGCAGGTGGTGCTGCCGGATGCGATCAGTAATAAGTGGCACCACCACGTGCGCAGCGGTGACACACCGCAGCCCTTGACGGCGCAACCTTATGCCTTGTGTGAGCGCCAGGTGGCTTTGCTCGATGAGGTGCGTCTGCGGGCTACATGGAGAAGCCTGCAGGAACATGTGCAGGAAAAATTCCCGAACCTGCCAATCGGCCAAGACGCGCAAACACGCTGGGAGTGGATTCGCCAGGTGACCGAGGACGCTTATGCATTGGGGTTCAACAGCGAACACGACATCTGCCTGTACGCCAATGTGCAGGTGTTATTGGGTGATGACGCGCTGGAGTCCCATCCCGACATCGCCGGGCTGCTGACCCGACCGTCCTCACTCACGCCGACCCAACGTATTACCCAGGCCGCCGAACAGGCGCTAGCCCGCAGCGGCTACGTTGAGGAGCCCAAGGCATGAGCGCACCGCGTCCAAATTCCACTCATAGGGATATGAGGCCTGAGTTCCCGTCACCGGGTTCGGACTCAACAGCCGAGTCCTCCTAATGAGTGGGATTTGTCCTACATAAAGTTCGGAGCGGGACGATTCTTCGGGGTTGCTGAACGGCGCAATGTCGCCGCTTTCCATTTGTCAGGATCCCCTCATGACTCACGACACAGCACTCGCTGGCACCAAACCCGCTGAGTTTTATGTGATTTCGATCAAAAAGTTCCTCTTTATGTGCGTCATCACTATGGGGTGGTATTTGGTGGCGTGGTCCTATCTGCAGTGGACGCACTACAAGCGTTCGACCGGGGCAAATATTTGGCCTGCCTTTAGAAGCATTGTGGGTCTGTTGTATGTTTTTTCACTCTTCAGCAACGTTCAACGCGCACTCGTTGACTCCGGTCGCGATTATGAGTGGCATCCGATAAGCCGCTGCATCGTGCTCTATACCGCTTGGATCGTTTCGAGCTTCACCCTGCTGGTGGAGCCTGAACTTATCCTCGTTGCGCTCAACGCTGTGTTATTGGTGGCCAGTTGCTGGGCGCTGGTAGGGGCTCAAAAGGCCATCAACTTTCTCCACAACGACCTTCAGGGCAAAAAGAACCATGCACTGAGCTTTGTCGAGGGTCTCTGTGCAGTGGGCGGAGGCGTAGTCTGGGTGCTGTTGATCTTGATAGCGTCACTTGTGGTTTACATGCCCGTTGAATAGAAGCGTTCGTTGGCCTGACTGATTGTTCACGGGCAATAAAAAACCGGGCACCTTCACAGGTGCCCGGTTTTTCAAGTTTCGGTTAATGCATCAACCGATGGTCATCAAGCTTGCGTTACCCCCCGCCGCAGCGGTGTTGACGCTCAATGCACGCTCAATCACCAAGCGTTCCAGTGCGATGTTGGTTTCGCCCTGGGACAGACCTTGCACGCCGACGATAGCGCCCGCACGTTTGGCCACTTGCTGGCACACATCGCGCAGTTGGTCACAGTCGCCATGGTGCAGCACAGCGTCGAAGATCACATCGTCCTTGGTCCAGTCAGCGACCAGTTTGACGCGTGCCTGTACTTCTTTTGGCAAACGGGCCAACAAGGTTTTGGCCAATTCGCTTTGCGGGATAACCGCCGAACTACCCACCGCCAGAACGGCTGCCAGTTGAGTCAGCAGGTCGCTTTCAGTGTCGGCCAGGCACAGCACGTGTTCACGCGGCAGGATGGCGTAGCTGTTGCGTTCGCCCGTCGGGCCATTCAACAGGCGGGTAATACCGCTTTGCGAATGGGTGCCGAATTCGCTGCACAGTTCGGCCAGTGTTGCCTGCTGATTGCTTTCTGCCCAGGCTTGCAGGGCTTTGAGCGGTTTGCTCAAGGCGTCGCGGGCCTGGGTGTCTGGCGCGCTGATGGCGTCGACTTTTGCGAACGATTGCTCAATGGCATTGCCCGGACGCGTCGACAGCAGGCGGAACAGGTACAGCGGACCACCGGCTTTCGGGCCAGTGCCTGACAAACCTTCACCGCCAAACGGTTGCACACCGACCACCGCGCCGACGATGTTGCGGTTCACGTAGACGTTCCCCGCATGGACGCTGTTGACCACTTTGGCGATGGTCTCGTCGATACGTGTGTGCACGCCCAGCGTGAGGCCGTAGCCCGACGCGTTGATTTGCGCGATCAACTGGTCAAGGTCTTTGCGCTTGTAACGAACCACGTGCAGCACCGGGCCGAAAATTTCGCGTTCCAGCTCGTCAAAGCTTTCCAGCTCAATCAGGGTCGGCATGACGAAGGTGCCGCGCTTGCATTCTTCGATGTCGGCAATTGCCATCTGGTACACGTTGCGACCTTTGTCGCGCATGCCCTGAATGTGTTTTTCGATACCGGCTTTGGCTTCGGCGTCGATCACCGGGCCAATGTCCACGCACAGGCGCTCAGGGTTGCCCATGCGCGATTCGGCCATGGCACCTTTGAGCATTTCGATGACACGGTCAGCCGAATCTTCCTGCAAGCACAGGACACGCAGAGCCGAACAACGCTGACCGGCGCTGTCAAAGGCCGAGGACACCACGTCGATGACCACTTGTTCGGTCAGCGCTGAAGAGTCGACGATCATGGCATTTTGGCCACCGGTTTCGGCGATCAGCGGGATTGGACGGCCCTGAGCATCCAGGCGGCCCGCGATGTTGCGTTGCAGCAGACGGGCGACTTCGGTGGAACCGGTGAACATCACGCCTTTGACGCGATCGTCACCCACCAGGCGGGCACCGACGGTTTCGCCACGGCCCGGCAGCAGTTGCAATACGCCTTCAGGGATACCGGCTTCCAGCAGGATGCGCACAGCTTGTGCCGCCACCAGCGGAGTTTGCTCGGCAGGTTTGGCGAGTACCGGGTTACCGGCGGCCAGAGCGGCAGCCACCTGACCGCTGAAAATGGCCAGCGGGAAGTTCCACGGGCTGATGCACACCACTGGGCCCAGAGGGCGGTGGGCATCGTTGGTGAGGTCGTTGCGTGCCTGTACCGCGTAGTAGCGCAAGAAGTCGACGGCTTCTCGGACTTCAGCGATGGCGTTGGCGTAGGTCTTGCCCGCCTCACGCGCCAGCAGGCCCATGAGTGGCTGGATCTCGGCCTCCATCAAATCGGCAGCACGCTCCAGAATGGCAGCGCGTTCGGCGGGCGGGGTAGCCTGCCAGATCGGCGCGACGTTCAGGGCGCACTGGATTGCGTTGTCGGCATCTTCAACGGTGGCTTCTTGCACGTGGCCAACCACGTCACGCAGATCGGACGGGTTGAGCACAGGGGCCGGGGTTTCAGTGCTGGACGCGCAGCCGAGCATCGGCGCGGCTTTCCAGTCATTGTGGGCCGTGGCTAGCAAGGCGCAGGACAACGAGGCCAGGCGGTGTTCGTTGGCCATGTCGATGCCGCTGGAGTTGGCGCGCTCGCTGCCATAGAGATCACGCGGCAACGGGATGCGCGGGTGAGGCAAGCCGAAGCCGCCTTCTTGCGCAGCCATTTGCTCGATCTGCGCGATCGGGTCGGCCACCAGTTCCTGAATCGAAATGCTGTGGTCGGCAATGCGGTTAACGAACGACGTGTTGGCGCCGTTTTCCAGCAGACGACGTACCAGATACGCCAGCAATGTTTCGTGCGTGCCGACCGGTGCGTACACGCGGCAAGGACGGTTCAGCTTGCCTTCGGACACTTTGCCGACCACTTGCTCGTACAGTGGCTCGCCCATGCCGTGCAGGCATTGGAATTCGTACTGGCCAGGGTAATAGTTCTGACCGGCGATGTGGTAAATAGCCGAAAGTGTCTGGGCGTTGTGGGTCGCAAATTGCGGGTAGATGGCTTCTGGTACGGCCAGCAGTTTTTTCGCGCAGGCAAGGTAGGACACGTCGGTGTACACCTTGCGGGTGTAGACCGGATAGCCTTCCAGGCCTTCAACTTGGGCGCGTTTGATTTCGCTGTCCCAGTACGCGCCTTTTACCAGGCGGATCATCAAGCGGTGACGGCTGCGGCGTGCCAGATCGATCACATAGTCGATCACGTACGGGCAACGCTTCTGGTAAGCCTGAATCACAAAGCCAATGCCGTTCCAGCCAGCCAGCTGTGGCTCGAAGCACAGGCGCTCCAGCAGGTCGAGCGACAGCTCAAGGCGATCAGCCTCTTCGGCGTCGATGTTCAAGCCGATGTCATATTGCTTGGCCAACAAGGTCAGCGACAGCAGGCGCGGGTACAACTCGTCCATCACGCGCTCGTACTGGGCACGGCTGTAACGCGGGTGCAGGGCCGACAGCTTGATCGAGATGCCAGGGCCTTCATAAATGCCGCGACCGTTCGAAGCCTTGCCGATCGAATGGATCGCCTGCTCGTAGGACGCGAGGTATTTTTGCGCGTCAAGCTCGGTGAGTGCAGCTTCACCCAGCATGTCGTAGGAGTAACGGAAGCCTTTAGCTTCAAAACGCGTGGCGTTGGCCAGCGCTTCAGCGATGGTTTCGCCGGTTACAAACTGTTCGCCCATCAGGCGCATGGCCATGTCGACGCCCTTGCGGATCATCGGCTCGCCGCTTTTACCGATGATGCGGCTCAGGGAGGAGGTCAGGCCTGCTTCGTTGTGAGTCGATACCAGCTTGCCGGTCAGCAACAGGCCCCAGGTCGCGGCGTTGACGAACAGCGACGGGCTGTTGCCCAGGTGCGGGTGCCAGTTGCCCGTGCTGATCTTGTCGCGAATCAAGGCGTCACGGGTGCCTTTGTCCGGGATGCGCAGCAGTGCTTCGGCCAGGCACATCAGGGCCACGCCTTCCTGGGACGACAGGGAGAATTCTTGCAGCAGGCCCTGAACGATACCTGCACGGCCACCGGCGCTCTTCTGGTTGCGCAGTTTTTCGGCAATCGACGCAGCCAGGGTTTGCGTAGCCTCGGACATCGGCGCAGGCAGACGGGCCTGCTCGATCAGCATCGGAACCACTTCGGGTTCCGGGCGACGGTAGGCAGAAGTAATGGCGGCGCGCAGTACGGACTGCGGCAGGATGCTTTCTGCGAACTCCAGGAAGCACTGGTGCGCGTGATCGGCTTGCACGTCGTCGGCGTCATCGCTGGCCGCGCCAGGGATACCGCTCAACTCGGTCAGGGTTGCACCACCCTCGAGTTTTTCCAGGTAATTGAAGATTGCCTGCTTGATCAGCCAGTGTGGCGTGCGATCAATCGAAGTCGCGGCGGCCTTCAGGCGCTCGCGGGTCGGGTCATCAAGTTTGACCCCAAGGGTGGTGGTAGCCATATTTTTATCCTCATGGGTGCCGCATTTGCGCGGCAGCAGCTGGCGGCAAGATTAGCTCTGCGCACATCGAGGTGCAACCTAGTGCAACCCGTTTTTTTGAGGATTGTTCGACAGTTCGTCAGGTATTTTCATGCCCCGTATTTTTTTGCACAGGGTTGGTGCTTTTTCTTTGCTTAAGTGCGGTTCTTGCTCCGAAAAGGAGCAAAAAAACCGAATTGAGACGAAAAGGCGACAAGGTGCAACTTGTCAGACAAAAACTGGTTGCACCTGATTTGCTTTGTTGCATAGCATTCGCCGCTAAGGTGCAACCTCTTCACTGTTGGGTTCATCGGCTGATGATTTTCCTGGGGAAACGTCAGTTATAAATGCGCGGCTATGTTCTTCGTCTCAAACAGGACGTTTGTGAGCGTCCCACCAGACCGCTGCTAAACATAAAAACAATGCCAGGGCTTAATTCAATGAGTGTTAGTAACCCAACCCTGATCACGTTCGTGATCTATATCGTGGCAATGGTGCTGATTGGCTTCATGGCCTATCGCTCCACCAACAACCTGTCTGATTACATTCTCGGCGGCCGTAGCTTGGGCAGCGTTGTGACGGCTTTGTCCGCTGGCGCCTCGGACATGAGCGGCTGGTTGTTGATGGGTTTGCCGGGTGCGATTTATGTTTCCGGCCTGTCGGAAAGCTGGATTGCCATCGGTCTGGTGACCGGTGCCTACCTGAACTGGCTGTTTGTGGCGGGTCGCCTGCGGGTTCAGACCGAGCACAACGGCGATGCACTGACCCTTCCGGATTACTTCGCCAGCCGTTTTGAAGACAAAAGCGGCCTGCTGCGGATTATTTCTGCGATCGTGATTCTGGTGTTCTTCACCATCTACTGCGCTTCCGGCATTGTGGCCGGTGCCCGTCTGTTTGAAAGCACCTTCGGCATGCCGTACGAAACCGCACTGTGGGCAGGCGCAGCAGCGACTATCGCCTACACCTTCGTCGGCGGTTTCCTGGCTGTAAGCTGGACAGATACCGTTCAGGCCACCCTGATGATCTTCGCGTTGATCCTGACGCCAATCATCGTGCTGTTGGCGACCGGCGGCGTGGACACCACCTTTTTGGCAATCGAAGCCCAAGACCCAAGCAACTTCGACATGCTTAAAGGCACGACCTTCATCGGCATCATCTCGCTGATGGGCTGGGGGTTGGGTTACTTCGGCCAGCCGCACATTCTGGCGCGCTTCATGGCCGCAGACTCCGTGAAGTCGATCGCCAAAGCGCGTCGTATCTCCATGGCGTGGATGATCCTGTGCCTGGCCGGTACGGTTGCCGTGGGCTTCTTCGGTATCGCTTACTTTTCGGCGCACCCGGAAGTGGCCGGTCCCGTGACTGAAAACCCTGAGCGTGTGTTCATTGAACTGGCCAAGTTGCTGTTCAATCCGTGGATTGCCGGTGTATTGCTGTCGGCTATTCTGGCTGCCGTGATGAGCACCTTGAGCTGCCAGTTGCTGGTGTGTTCCAGCGCCCTGACCGAAGACTTCTACAAAGCCTTCCTGCGCAAAAATGCGTCGCAGAAAGAACTGGTATGGGTCGGTCGCGCCATGGTCCTGGTGGTGGCATTGATCGCCATCGCGCTGGCTGCCAACCCTGATAACCGCGTTCTTGGCTTGGTGAGCTACGCATGGGCAGGCTTCGGCGCCGCGTTCGGCCCTGTGGTTCTGATCTCCGTGCTGTGGAAAGGCATGACCCGTAACGGTGCGCTGGCCGGTATCGTGGTGGGCGCCATTACGGTCATCGTGTGGAAGCACTTCGAGCTGCTGGGTCTGTACGAAATCATCCCGGGTTTCATCTTCGCCAGCATCGCTATTCTGGCGGTCAGCGTCATGGGCAAAGGCCCTAGCACGAAGATGGTCGAGCGCTTCGACGCTGCCGAGAAAGACTTCAAGCTAAACCGTTAAGTGCATTGAGCTTCGGCTCGCGGCACTGTTCCTGAAAACGGCCCGTCTCTTTTGGAGGCGGGCCGTTTTTTTATGCGAGTGATTCTTTGGCAGGAAATTGAAGAAGGCATTCTGTAAGAGGATTCCTGGTGGTGACGAGGAAACGTCTGAGCTTGTTTTAACGCTTCATTCCACGTCTAGCCTTGTCTCAACGCTCGCTTATGAGCGTCAACTCAAGGAGTGTGTTGATGGGCCGGAAAGTCATTCGCGGTGATATCTCGCTGCATAAAATACCGTTTCAGTTCCAGAGCCAGTATGTATGGACGATTCAGCTGTTTATCGTTTTACCCAACGGTATTCGCAAGCAACTCGGCATGATCAGTGAACCCACATCAATCAGAGAGCCCTGGAATTTTGCATTCAATTTCGATGATGAACATACCCCTGACGGTGTAGGGCACTATGGGATTCGGGTTGAGGTACTGGACGGAACCGTTGTGGTTGCGGATGCCGATCAAAGCTTTTCAATTGCCTGGCATAACGATGCACCAAGCTTTCAGCAACTGGTGCTTGAACCCCAGGCCATTTGACCGGTAACACCGTCGGGCGCGGGGGGTGGCATAACGCCTGACGACATGGGCTGCACAGGGTAAACTTCGCCCCCTGCGCAGGAGCAACCATGAACTATCGTCACGCCTTCCACGCCGGCAACCATGCCGACGTCCTTAAACATATTGTTTTGACCCGTCTCATCGCCTTGATGTCGCGTAAAGAGCAGCCCTTTGCCTATCTGGACACCCATGCGGGCATTGGCTTGTACGATCTTCAAGGGGATCAGGCCAATCGCACCGGTGAGTATCTGGAGGGCATTGCACGTTTGTGGGGGCAAAAAGACTTGCCCGCCGTGACGGCGGACTACATGCAAGTGCTGCACGCGATGAACCCGGACGGTGAGTTGCGTTACTACCCTGGTTCACCTGAGTTGGCACGACGTTTGACCCGCTCCCAGGACCGCGTGTTGTTGAACGAGAAGCACCCGGAAGATGGCGTGTTGCTCAAAGACAACATGAAGGGCGATCGTCGGGTCGCGGTGCATCTGGGGGAAGGATGGCACGTCCCGCGTGCGCTGCTGCCAGTGGCCGAAAAACGCGGGTTGATGCTGATTGACCCGCCGTTTGAAAAGCTTGATGAAATGAAACGCTGCGCCGAGTCGTTGAAAGATGCGATCAGCCGGATGCGTCAGACGGTTGTGGCCATCTGGTACCCGATCAAGGACAAACGCCAGCTGCGTCGTTTTTATCAGGATCTGGCAAGTTCAGGCGCGCCGAAACTTTTGCAGGTGGAGTTGTTTGTACATCCCCTCGACACGCCAAACAGCCTGAATGGTTCGGGTTTGGCGATTGCCAACCCGCCTTGGGGCCTGGAAGAGGAACTGCGTGAACTGTTGCCATGGTTGGCCAGAAAGCTGGGGCAAACCCAGGGTGGCTGGCAGATGGAATGGTTGATCGCAGAATAAGTCATCGCCCGCCCGCACTGACGGGGAGGGCGGTGCGTTGTGGCTGGAGCAGCCAGCGGCGGTGGAGTGAATCGCCGCTTCACGCAGCTCGGCAACGGCTACAGATCATGCGTTTCTGTAGCCGCTGACGAGCTGAGCCATGCGGCGTCGGGAGCGGGGCTTTAAATTGGGCAAGTCACGCCTGTGCCGCCAATCCCGCAATAGCCATCAGGGTTTTTGGCCAAGTATTGCTGGTGATAAGCCTCGGCAAAGTACACCGTCGGAGCCTCATCAATTTCAGTGGTGATGGTGCCTTTACCTGCTTTGGTCAGTTCAGCCTGGTAGGCCTCTTTGCTGGCCTTGGCGGCTGCGAGTTGTTCAGGCGTGGTGCAATAGATCACCGAACGGTATTGGGTGCCGATGTCGTTGCCCTGGCGCATGCCCTGAGTCGGGTCGTGCAGTTCCCAGAACATTTTCAGCAGTGCGTCGTACTTGACCTTGTCCTGGTCGTAGACCACCAGCACGACTTCTGTGTGGCCAGTCAGGCCCGAGCACACTTCTTCGTATGTCGGGTTAGGGGTGGAGCCGCCCGCATAGCCCACGACGGTGCTGACCACGCCATCTTTCTGCCAGAACTTGCGTTCCGCGCCCCAGAAACAACCCAGGCCGAAAATGGCAAAGCCGACATTGTCAATAAAAGGGCCCAGCAGCGGGGTGTCTTCGAACACGAAATGCTTTTCGGGCAGCACCATAGGCGTTTCACGGCCCGGCAGGGCTTGTTCAGGGGTAGGTAGCACGTTTTTATTCACCAGGATTTCCGAGCGCAAGACCATGTTTCAAGCCCTCTCAGTCAGTTTGTAAAAATGTAGACCGCCAGTGTGCCCGAGTGTTGCGGCGCTGTCAGTCCAGAGGGCCACGCGGGTAGCGTTTGAGTTTTTCCACCAGTTCGCTGCCAGGAATCGGCCGGTCAAACAGGTAGCCCTGGCCCACATCGCAGCGATGGCGGCGCAAGAAGGCCAGTTGCTCGGCGGTTTCAATGCCCTCGGCCACGACTTTGAGCTTGAGGTTGTGCGCCATGGCGATCACGGCGGAGGTGATTTCCATGTCGTCCTGGTTGTCGGGGATCTCATTGATGAAACTGCGATCGATTTTGATGATGTCGATCGGGAACTTCTTCAGGTAGCTGAGCGATGAGTAGCCCGTACCGAAATCGTCCATGGCCAGGGTCAGGCCCAGTTTTTTCAGTTGGTCGAGCTGCAGGTGAGTGTCTTCGGTGGCTTCGAGCAGCAGGCCTTCGGTCAGTTCCAGCTCCAGCAAGCGCGCGGGCAGTTGTTCTTCCTTGAGGATGCTGGCAATCGAGGCAACCAGGTCGGGGTCGGAAAACTGCTTGGGCGACAGGTTAATGGCGACTTGCAGGTTGCCCAGGCCTTCGGCGCTCAACTGCTTGCTCATGCGGCAGGCCTGACGTGCAATCCACTTGCCGATAGGGATGATCAGGCCGGTTTCTTCGGCCACGCTGATGAACTGGTCCGGGCGGATCATGCCGCGCTCCGGGTGGTTCCAGCGAAGCAACGCTTCCATCCCCAGTAACCGGCCTGTGCGCAGGCACAGTTTAGGCTGGTAAAAGACGTCAAGCTCGTTTTGGGTCAGGGCGCGGCGCAGGTTGTTTTCGACGAACAGCTTGTAGCTGGCTTCGGCGTTCAGCGCTTCGGTAAACACCTGAACCTGATGTTTGCCATTGGCTTTGGCTTTGTGCAGGGCAAGGCCTGCGTTACGCATCAAGGTTTGCGGGTCGCGGCCGTGCAGCGGTGCGCTGGCCACGCCTACCGAGCCGGTCACGCTGATTAACTGGTTGTCGACGAACATGGGTTTGTCGAGTGTCATCAACAACTGGCTGGCAATCTGCTGGCCGGTTTCAAGGTCGGTGTCGTCGAGCAGCACCGCGAACTCATTACTGGCAAACCGCGCCAGGCTTCCGCTGGGGCTCAGGCTGTTACGCAGGCGGCGTGCGAGGCTGATTAGCAATTTATCGCCGGTCTGGTGACCGAGGCTGTCATTGATGCGTTTGAAATTGTCGATGTCCACCAACAGCAGGCAAAGGGGGGCATCGTGGTTGCGATTGAAGCGTTCATCCAGATTGCGAATGAAAGCGGGGCGATTGCCCAAATTCGTCAGGTTGTCGGTATAGGCCAGTCGCTCGATGCGCTGTTGAGCGAGCTTGGACTCCGTAATGTCTTCGTAAATGCCGATGTAATGCGTCAACTCGCGGTTGTCGCCATAAACCTTGGAAATCGACAGTTGTCCCCAGTAGGGCTCCAGGTTTTTACGGCGGCTCTTGAATTCGCCTTGCCAGCTGTTGCTTTTGCTCAGGCTTGACCGCGCGTCGAACAACAGTTCGCTGAGGTTTTCCAGGGCGGGCAATTCGGAGAGTTTGTGCCCTTGAACTTCTTCAGTGCTGTACTGGGTGATGGCCGTAAAACTGGGGTTCACGTACTCCACTACGCCATCACAATTGACCAGTAAAAAAGCGTTGGCGCTTTGCTCCACGGCGCGCTGAAACAGATGCAGCGCATTGGTGGCTGCTCGCCGGTTATGGTTGTTGATCACTTGCGCAAACTGGTCGGCCAGCTCACCGGCAAAGGCAATTTCATCGGATTGCCACAGGCGGGTGTTGCCGTTTTGTTCAAGGCACAGCACGCCAACCACCTGACCATCAATCCGGATGCTGGCGTCGAGCATGGCGCTAGCTTCGCCCCTGCTGAGGCTGGCAACCAATTCTCGCGTGCGCGGGTCGCGGTTAGCGTTTTGCGCATCAATCGAACGGCTGGTGTGCAGCGCCTCAAGGTAATCCGGGAAGTCGCTGGCGTCGAAAATCTCGTGAGCGACGTAGGCATTGCTGTTGCGCTCGTAAGCGGAGATAGGCAGCAGACGGTTGCCTTCGAGGTTCCACAGGCTGGCGCCGTCGATCTGATAGATGTCGCAGGCGCTGCGGGTGATCAGCTCTGCGGCTTCTTGCAGGGAGTTGTTCTGGCTATAACGATGGCGGGCCAGGCGCAGGATCAAATCTTGCTGAGCGCGCACACGCTCCAGATGTTGAAGCTGTTCTTGCTGGGCGCGCTGGTTGAGCTCAAGGGCAATCTGCAAGCGGGAATTCTGGGTTTCGAGATCATCCAGCGGCACCGGCGGTGCGCTATTGATGGCCGACTCAACCACCAGCAGGTAACCCCGCAGCAAGTGGCGATTATGTTGTTTATAGGCCTCGCCCAGTTCCATCAGGCTCAGCGCGCCCAGAGAGGTGTGCAAGGTGTAATGCACCACGTAATACGGGTTGACCCCAAGCTGGAGCTGGATGGCATCGTGCAGCCGATAGCGCGCTTGCGGTGCCATCAGGCTCGCATATGGCGACCCCAGCAGCGAACAAAGCTCGACGGCTGGCAAGCCGAATTGGCGCTCGCAATTAGGGTCCAGGTAAAGCAGCGCCCAACTGGCGTCATTAAGCCGCTCGAAACGCAGCATCCCGAGCCTGGAAGGCACAGGTAACTGGGTGACGACCTCGGCTGCCGCTCGCGGGACAGCATCGGGTTGGCTTTTCATTGGGAAACTCGCTTCACAAATGCTGTTTATGCACGGGCTGGCGCCTGTTACTGCGGTTCGGGCAAGGTTGCATCATGCTCACTGTGCTGACAAGTGAGCATGCAGGCTAAGTGCTATATAGGGTTATCGGCAGGCAGGCACATTTCTGCATGCCGACTGTCGTACGTTTCAGGCGTAGACGTGTCAGCGCAGGGCGATGGTCACGGACTCGATCTTTCTGCCTTTCTTATCGTGAAAGTCCACGTTTAACTGATCCGCTTGCAGTGTCAGGCAAGCAAAATTGTCTTCGCTGATCATGCGGCTAGTCATCGAGGCTTTGTAGGTGCCCGCTGTGTTGGTGGCCAAAGGCTCGTCGAGAATGAGGTTGTCTGCCTTGGCGTAGGGCAGCATTTTCGAATTGCACAATGGCGATGACACGATGCTGTGCACGACGAAGTCAGGGTCTTGGCTATGCCGCAACTGGCTGGTCAACGAGCCATGAATATCCCCGGATACAAACATGACGTTCTTGATCTTGTTCGAGCGAATGGTCTCAAGGATGCGTGTGCGCTGCGTCGAATAGGCCTTCCAGCCATCTTCGCCATGGTTCTTCAGGTCCGGGAACGCCAGCACACTGCTGACAATAAATTTCACTTTGGCCGGGCTCTGGATTAGCCATTTCAGCAGGGCGTTTTCTTGTTCAACACCCAGCATGCGTTTGTCGCTGCCCGACAAAATGCGTTGCGTGCGGCAGTCCGTGACAAACCAGTCGCTATCACCGTCGGCAAACGAGTGCCAGTAGCGCGAGACCTTGCGGTTGATTTTTCCGTCGGGGAGCCGTTCAAGCGCCGGGCCATGGCTGCATTGATAGATTTCATAAGCGCGTAGAGCGTTTTGATAGAGCGCTTTGTCAGCGCTGCTTTGATTGGCGGGCCAGTTATCTTCGATTTCGTGGTCGTCGAGAATCATATAAGTCGGTGTGCCCGACATTAAGTTGCGAATGTGCGGCTGCGAAAATGCGCTGCGGTATTTATGGGCGATGGCCGGGTAATCCCGGTCGGGCGCCACGATGTTCAAATCGTCGACGTAGACCTGATCGCCAACCATCAGCAACCCGTCCAGGGGCTGGCGGGCGGCCAGGGACTGAATGGCGCTGAAAATGGCATCCCCGAGTTCTGGCGCAGAGGGCACACCCAAGGTGAGCCTCAGGTAGCGACAAGACCCCACGACATAGCGGCGTACCCGGTTGCGTTCAGTGCTCGCGGTCTTGAAGGTGTAAACGGTTTCTGGCCATTCCAGTGCGATCTTGGCGACGGTTTCGGGAGTGTGGTCGGGGTGCGTGGTGTTGAACCAGCCCGCTTGGTATTCGTAAGGGCTGTCGGCATCAAGGTTGTCCAGCACCAGGGTGTCGGACATGTCGTATTCGCCATTGAGCTTTGAGTAAACACCCGCAGACCACAGCTGCTCGCCGCGTTTGCGGTGCCGAATCCCTGCAAAAACCGGGTAATCCGTGCTGGTGGCGCCGCGTAGGAAAATACGTGCATGGTGGGGCGTGGTGTAGCCCAGAATCGGGCCGACGGTAGGTCGATTCACATCGAAATCCTTTCTGATGTTTAAAAAAATCCTTTTTTAAACATAGAAGTGGGCCCCATGGATGACCTGTCCGTGAGTTCGACATGGGCCGTAGGGCGAAGCGATTAGCGCCTGTGTGATCCGGCCGATGTGAATACCGCGAAACACAGCCTCCAGCCCGGTGACTGGCGCAACCGGGCTGCTGCTGAGGGGTTACACAATGGAGTCGATGTCCAGGTAATACGGTTTCCCGGCTGAGGCGACCTCCATGTCATACGCCGTGGGCTGAGGGATCATCGCGATTTGCACCTGCACCTGGTTCTCGCGCTGGGCCATCCAGCGATCCAGCGTGGGTTGCAACTGCTCAGACTGCGCAGCGGTGCCGTAGACATCCTTGAGGGTCAGGTAACGGTTGTTCTGGGTCTTCAGGCGTTGCAGGGCCGTGCCGAGCTTGCCGTACTCGCCTGAATAATCATTGACGGTCTGGATGTAGTCGGGTTCGTTATTGGCATAACCCTTGGTGTCGGTGGCTTCTCTGCCCTTTTTCCAGACCTGTTCGCGCATGGTTTGCAGTGCTTTACCTACCAGCCTGTATTCACGATTGGTCACCACCGTCTGACTGTCTTGCTGGGTTTGCTGCCAGCGCCGCAAGGTGGCCCATGAGAACGGGATATAAGCGCCCGACAAACTGTGATCACCGAAGCTCATGAATTGTTTGATCACCCCACCGCGCAAAGGAAGGTCTCCATCCTTGGCCAGGGCGCGGGTGCAAGCGGCCTCTTCGATGGAGGCGCAACCGGGGTTCCAGAGAATTGAGGATTTTTCCTCGGTGCCGAAACGCACGGGCATGAAGTGGTGCAACGTGCCGTGATGCTCATACGGTTTGCCGCCGACCCGCACCAGGCCTCCGACAAAAATAAGAATGGCCAACACCGGGTTGATCACAAACAGCGAAGCCAGCCCCGGAAGCCAGATGGTACGCCGGGCATTCATCCAGGGCGCGGGCACGCTGGGCACCATGTCGTCGTTGTTGACCATACGATGGTGAACCAGCGGCTTGGCGGCCTCGACGAAAGCGGCATCACCTGCACGCGGTGCGCCGTAGGTGTAGAGGAGGATGTCGTACTGTTGCTCTTTATCGTTGCGCAAGGCCTCAGCGAGGATCAGTGCAATTGCCCCGCCCAAACTATGCCCCGAGATAATGACTTTTTGTCCCGTGTGAAAGCGATCGAGGTAGTCCTGAATGAATTTTTTTAGCGCCTTATAGGCATCGTAAAAACCATGGTGAACATGACCTGTACCCTCTTCAAAAGGCACTTGTACAGCATCGGCATCACGCCACCAGTCTGCCTTTTCAAGCGTGCCACGTATGCCGATCAGGATGATCTCATCGTGGTGCGTGATATAGGCCTGGGTGCTTTTACCGCTCAGCCAGTACTCATCGTGATCGGTGAAAAAATGAAGATTAGCCGGGTGCTCTTGCTCTTCTTCTTTCTCCGGCAAATTCATTTCATAAAGCGCAGGGTCGAAGGGCAGGATTTCGAAGCGTTTGGAGTAGGGCACCTCTTCATAAAGGGGGTAATAGCGGGTGACTGAAGACTGGTCTTTGTCGACCTTCCAGCTTTGGCGGAAGTTTGCCAGGGCATCCCCGAAAAAGTTGCCGACACTGGGGTCAAATTTGAATTCCACAGTCTGGGTAGGCCTGAGGGGAGGCTCTTGGCCGAAATCCGAATAACTCAACCCGGCCATGATGGAGAGCTGATACAAATTCAAGGCGCTGAAGTCATTACTGGTTGAAAGCAGAGGGCGGAATGCACGCAAAGGGCGAACCTCCAGCACGGTATGGCGATTAGGCATTAACCCGACGCCGTACAGGTCGGACGCGTCCTGCCCCGGCGATAACTTGGCCACTGCGTCAATCAGTGCTTTTTTGGGCGGGTAGTGACGGTCGACTACCGGCGGTAAATGCGCGCCGTTTTTAACCAGGTCGCGTACTTCCACCTGAATGAAATTGCCGTCGTTCTTATTGGCAGGGTTGTGTTCGGTGCGGAAGCCGTCTTTGTGGAAGAACTGGGTTTTTTCTGCTCGTACTTGGAGTTCGGTAATAGGGAGGGGGTAGAAGAGTCTGTCAGCCAAGAGTCGATAGGGTTGCTCTAAATCAGAATGTAGAGAGTCGAAGTGGAGTATTACTGGTCCCTTATAACAATCATGGATTTTCGCGGAGCCTTTTGAATCCAGAACCCCAACGTATTGCACATGAGTGCTATCCCTAAGTTTGTAACCAAGTCCTGCGTAGGGAGCACCATTTCCGTTCTCATCTACAAGCTGGAAACTTATCCATTGCTCTTTTAACGGGCAGGAAAGCATATTGCTTCGAAAAGTAGATCGTTCATCGCTATTTATCGACGGAAATATAGCCATCGTTATCTTCCTTATTCTGTACAGTTCGGATAAACGGTGCACTCTCGACCGCCCGGCATTTTGAAAGACTCAAGGAATTTATACGGCTTGGTGCAAGGCTCCTCATTTTGAGTGCCCCAAACGCCTGTACAGGCTTTCCATCCTTTTGGAGTTTCAATCCACCAGCCTTTGTAGTAAGGCTTTTCACTGTTGGCCACACTCAGCACCAATCTGACTGTCGAATCTGCCATCTGATCGCGATGCAAGCTGCCACCGATCATGCGTTTCTCCATGTCGCCGTTTGCACCAAGGGCCCTGCATTGCAGTATTTTTCTAATAAATCGCTCAGGGCCGGCTGTTCGAAAAAACCACTGACATTGCCTCTTAAAGACTCGGACCGGTGGTGTCGAATTGGCGGGCAAATTTGCTGAGGGCTCATCACTGATAGAAAAACCGGCAGACGCCAAACTCATGTCCAATTCACGCTTGCCCCACTGCCCTTCAATCTTCAGCTTCAACCCTCGCAGCACCATCGAGCAGCCATGGTCGTCGTCGGTCAGTGGCACTTTGAACTCAACCTGATGGGCTGTTTTGGGTTGTTCCGGCTTGAAGAACAGGCTGCCTGTAGTGAACGCTTCGCCGGAGGGGGCGATGCAAGTCTCACCGGGCGCGGGTTTATAGTTGGCAGTGCCGGTCACCGTGAAGTTTTCAGGCACGTCAGCCTGAAATGTGAAGGTTTGGGGTGGGGTAACGGAGCAGCCCGACATCACCAAAGCAAAAGCGCCCAGGCATAAAGCCTGCCCCCAGTTGATGGTGGGTATAAGCGGCTTATAATTTTCCGTGTTTACATGTGTTTTCATTTTTTAATGTCCTTATTCAGTGCAGTTCGGATAAACAGTGCAATCGCGACCGTCGGGCATTTTGAAGGGTTTGAAATCGGTGGTGTTTCCTCGGCAAAAGCCATAGCGATCATCCAGGCCTTTCCCCATACATCGCTTCCAACCCGTCGGAAACTTAACCCAGTTATCCCCAACCGCTGGTTCTTCTTCCTTCGCCACAGACAACACCAACTTGACCGTCGAGTCCGCCAACTGATCGCGGTGCAAACGACCGCCGATCATGCGTTTTTCCATATCGCCGTTTGTATTCAAGGCCCTGCACTTTGGGATTTTTACGATGTAGCGATACGGGCCCATGGTTCTGAAGAGCCACTGGCATTGCCCTTTAAACACTTGAGAAGTAGAAGTTTGTTGCGAGGTGTCATCTGAAATAGAAAAAGTGGCAAATTCTTGTGAAGTATGCTCTCTGCCTGGCCCCCAGCGACCCTCAATTGTCAGCTTCAGACTGTGCAGCACCGCCGAGCAACCAAGTTTGTTCTCGGTCAATGGCACTTTGAATTCAACTTGATGGGCCGTTTTTGGCTGTTCCGGCTTGAAGTGCAGACGACCGACGCGGACGGTTTGCCGGATCGTCCAGTGCAGGTTTCTCCGGGCGCAGGTATGTAATTGCCTGTGCCCGTCACCGTGAAGTCTTCAGGCACGTCAGCCTGAAAGGTGAAGGTTTTAGGTGTGGTAACGGAGCAGCCCGACATCACCAAAGCAAAAGCGCCCAGGCACAAAGCCTGCCCCCAGTTGATGGTGGGTATAAACGGCTTATAATTTTCCGTGTTTACATGTGTTTTCATTTTTTAATGTCCTTATTCAGTGCAGGTCGGATAAACAGTGCAATCGCGACCGTCGGGCATTTTGAATGACTTTAGAAATTTGTATGGCTTGGTACAAAGCTCTTCATTCGGCGTTCCCCAAAGACCTGTACAGGCTTTCCATCCCTTCTGAGTTTCAATCCAGAAGTTTGTGTAATAAGGCTCCTCACGGTTGGCCACACTCAGCACCAATCTGACTGTCGAGTTCGCCAGCTTATCGCGGTGCAAGCGGCCACCGATCATGCGTTTCTCCATGTCGCCGTTTGCACCAAGGGCCCTGCATTGCAGTATTTTTCTGATCACCTGCTTAGATCCGACTGTGCGAAACAGCCACTGGCATTGCCCGTTAAAATACTGGGCCTGTGGTGTTGACGTGGCAGGGGGTTGTGCGGAGGGCTCATCGCTGACGGAGAAACCGGCAGACGCCAAACTCATGTCCCGTTCACGCTTGCCCCACTGCCCTTCAATCTTCAGCTTCAACCCTCGCAGTACCATCGAGCAGCCATGGTCGTCGTCGGTCAGTGGGACTTTGAACTCAACTTGATGGGCTGTTTTGGGTTGCTCCGGCTTGAAGAAAAGGCTGCCTGTCGTGAACGCTTCGCCGGAGGGGGGGATGCAGGTTTCACCGGGCGCGGGTTTGTAGTTGGCAGTGCCGGTCACCGTGAAGTTCTCAGGCACGTCAGCCTGAAAGGTGAAGGTTTTGGGTGGGGTCATTGAGCAGCCGGTAAGGAGGCTCATGCTGGTGCTCAAGAGCCATGCACGCAGGTTGGGCTTCATAGGGGAGTTTCTCCCGCCCAGAACTGCACTTCGCTCAACAGTCGCTCAAAGTGAGTCTGTGGCGTCTCGTGCTCGCGGGGTGACCAGTTTTTTATCACTGGTCGCTCCAGGGTTTCTAAACGATGCAGCACTAAAAAGTGCAGCTGTTCGGGCGTGTTCCAGTTCCAGTGCCGTGCCTGGGTCAGTTGCTCGGTCAGCCACTCGTCCGGGTCTCGATGCTGGCTGAGTGCGAGCATGCCATCGCTGCGTTCGGCCCACAGGTAGCGGTAGATATTGGTGTGCAGGATGTCGATGGCCAGCAACTGCGGGGCCGGGACGTTGAGCCAGGCCGGTTGGTCGGGTACGGGGTGTTCACCGGGCGCGGGGTTGTGGGTGACGTCCCAGCGCGATTCGGCCCAGTAACACACGCTGGTGACAGGCCCCAGGTAGCCGGGCAGCGCCTCCTCGGTCATGAACGCCAAGGCCCGGGCGAGCACCCGGTTGTCATGGAACCGATACAGCGCCTGATTCGGGCGGGTGCCGGTGATGATGCGTTCGCGCCAGTGCCGGGTCAGGGCGGGCAGTTGCTGTTGGGGCAGGCTTGCCAGCCAGCCCCAGTGGCGCTGCGGCTCGGCCAGTAGCGTGTCCAGAACTGCGTATTCCCGGGGCTCGATGATGAAGATATAGGGCCCGGCATCGGCCAGTTCGCTGACCGGGGTCTGGTGATAGACCCCGCAGTAGCGTTCGTAATCGCAGCTTCGCAACAACTGTTGACGGGGCTCGCGCTCGTCTTCGGAGTCCAGCACCAGGGCAATTGCCTGGCCGAGCTGGCGTTGTTCGCTCATCCATTGGACGACGGTGGTGAGGCTCATGAGGTGGCTCCTTGTGGCAGGCAGACGCCGTCTTTGCACGCCTCGCAGAGGGGGCAGAAGTCAGCTCCCTTGGCTTTACTGGCCTTCATCAGGGCCGCCAGTGTGGGCGCAATCAGAGGTTTGGCAGCGATGGCCTGTGCCTGGGCTGCCTGTAATGGTGCGACGCCGGGCACTGGCGCACCGCCGACCACAATCGGCACGCTGCTGAAAATGCCCCCGCCATTGATCACGATGTGTTGGCCGCCCGCGCTCAGGGTCAAGCTGGCGCCGGCGTTGATTACCACGTGGGTGGCGGTGACGTGGGTGTGGGTTCCTCCTTGCATCACCAACGTGCCGTCGACTTGGGTACTGCTGTTGCCGGTGACCGAGAGTTGTTCGTTGCCTTCGATGACGGTGTCGCGCAACCCTTGGGTGGTGTGCTGTTCGTTGCCTTTAATGAGGCTGGTGCTGTTGCCGCCAACCTGCTCGAAACGGTCGTTTTCGATCAGGCTGCGGCTGTCGCGGGTGATTTGCTCGGCACGGTCGCGGCCGATTTTTGTGTCGCTGTCGTTCAGCACCATGTGTTCGATATCGCGCTGTGCCCGCAGAAAGATTTTCTCCTGCCCGGCACGGTCTTCAATTGACAGTTCGCTGTAACCGCCGGTGTGCGGCGAGCTGTGGCTGCGCATCACCGTTTTGGTTTTATTGGCCGGCAGCGGGTAGGGCACAGGCGTTGATGTGTTGGGCACGCAGCCGGTGATCAGCGGCTTGTCGGGGTCACCTTCGACATAGGTGACCACCACTTCCATGCCGACGCGGGGGATGGTACTGGCACCGAAATGCTCGCCCGCCCAGCTTGATGAGACGCGTACCCAGCAACTGCTTTTGTCGCTGTCCAGTTCGGCCCGGTCCCAGGGCAGCTCGATCCGTACGCGTCCCAGCTCGTCGCAAAAAATCTCTTGGCCCTCCGGGCCGGTCACGCGGGCTGTCTGGGTCACGAGCGGAGGGCGCGGGGGTGTCAGGGGGGGGCGATAGAAAACGTCCCACGGGATGGCGCTGAACTGGTTGCGGTACCCCTGAGTGAAGCCGTCTGCGGGCTGCACATCGCTGCTGACAGACTCTTCCAGTGCCTGCGGCTGTTTGCCTTCGTGATGGACGCTGAGCAGCAGCCACAAGTCGTTACAGGCTTTGCGCGGGTGTTCGGTCAGGGTGAAGAAGTGGCCGCTGCGCAAGATTGGCTGATCGCTGTGGCCTTCAGCCAGGCGATAGTCGCTGCGATGGCGCTCCAGGGCTTGCCGGGCCAGTTGCCTGCCGCGCTTCTCGGTGTCGATCAGCGCCGGGTAGTGATAGTCCTCGAGCGCGGGGGCAAAGTCCGCCGTGAACGCGCTTTGCAGCAGCAGGCTGGGGCGCTTGAGGTCGTAGTCGCGACGCGTAACGGTGCTGGTCCGGGTGCTCAGGCGCTGGGAGAACTGCTGAATCACAGGGTGGTCGGCCACGGTGCCAGTGCCTGGTTGGTAAGGCGTTTCTCCCAAAAGAGGAAAGTAGGTCTGGGTGTCTGTGAATACCAGCAAGTGGCTGTCTTTACTGGGCTGGTGATGCCAGGCGATGCCCTCTTCGGCGCACAGGCGCTGCAGGAACTCAAAATCAGTCTCGGCGTATTGCGTGCAGTATTCACGCACTGGGCTGTGGAGGACGTTGAAGGCATACGCATCTGCCTGGATACCATGGCCCTCAAGCACCTTGGCCAGCACTTGCGGCACACTCAGGTGCTGGAAAATGCGCGGGTTCTGGCTGAACTGCAAATAGTGCAGGGCGGGTACAAGGCTGACGATATAACGCGTCAGGCGCTTGCCGGATTCCCCGACGTATACATCTTCGATATGGCCGTGGAGCCCTTCGCCTTTAAAGCCGAATTGTAGAAAAGCGGGCTGGCACAATAACGATTCAAGATCGATATTCGAATGTTCGCTGACTAACTCGATGCGAATGGCGTACAGCTCGCTGATCGCTTCTTTGCCGTTAAATGCCAAGACTTTGAAGTCGTTGCGCACGTTCGGGATGAGCAAGGAAAAGTGAGCTGCATTGGCCTGCGCGAACATGTTTTTTACCCATGAAAAGAGTGAATTCAGCCCCGCAGGCCTGAATGGGAGCTAAGTGGGTAATCAACTTTCATGCCACTGTTTTTTAAAGCCTTGTTTACACGGTAATTATTTTTTTTTGGATTTTTAGAGGGGGTATTTGCCCGTAAAAAGTTTGGGAAAGTTCGAAAAAGTGCGCAAGAAGTTGCGCAGTACTGTGCAACTTCTTGCGCACTTGCTTGTACGTATTAAACAGTGTGGGTTTCAGCGATGTATCCACACACTTATCCACAACGAGGTGTGCAAGAAGTTGCGCATAATGGCTTTGAGCTATTATGTTTTTGAGGGTGTTCTTAGAGCAAAAAAAGCCCCGCCAATTGGGCGGGGTTGAGGTACGAGCGTGGCGCTCGGAAAACAGTGCGCGGCCCCGGCCTTCGGTGAAGAAGACCGGGGTCTGGCTTACAGCAAGATGGTGCGGATATCGGCCAGCAACTGGCTCAGGCGCTGGGTGAAACGTGCAGCTGCAGCGCCGTTGATCACGCGGTGATCGTAGGACAGCGACAGGGGCAGCATCAGCTTGGGCTGGAAGGCTTTGCCGTCCCAGACAGGCTGAATGGTTGCCTTGGAGACACCCAGGATCGCCACTTCCGGCGCGTTGACGATCGGCGTGAAGCCGGTGCCGCCAATGTGGCCGAGGCTGGAAATGGTGAAGCAGGCGCCTTGCATGTCGTCAGCGGTGAGTTTCTTGTCGCGGGCTTTGGCAGCCAGCGCAGCGGCTTCGGCAGCCAATTGCAGCAGGCTCTTCTGATCAACGTTCTTGATCACAGGAACCAGCAAGCCGTCCGGTGTGTCCACGGCGAAACCAATGTGCACGTATTTCTTGCGGATGATGGCTTTGCCGCTTGGCGCCAGCGAGCTGTTGAAGTCGGGCATTTCCTTGAGCAGGTGGGCGCACGACTTGAGCAGCAGGGGCAGTACGGTCAGTTTCACGCCAGCCTTTTCAGCAACGGCTTTTTGCGCGACGCGGAAAGCTTCCAGCTCAGTGATGTCAGCCTGATCGAACTGCGTCACGTGCGGGATGTTCAGCCAGCTGCGGTGCAGGCTCGACGCGCCGATTTGCATCAGGCGGGTCATGGCCACTTCTTCGACTTCACCGAAACGGCTGAAATCGACAGCCGGAATCGGCGGAATGCCAGCACCACCGGTTGCACCGGCGGCCGGAGCGTCCTTGGCCTTCTGCATCATGGCCTTGACGTAGGCCTGCACGTCTTCTTTCAACACGCGACCGTGCGGGCCGCTCGGGCTCACTGCGTTCAGCTCGACGCCGAACTCGCGGGCCAGTTGACGGACAGCAGGGCCTGCGTGAACTTTCGCGCCTTTTGGCGCAGGCGCGGCGGCCGGGGCAGGGGCTGCCTCGGCTTTGGCGGCTGGCGCAGGGGCTGCAGCGGCAGGCGCTTCAGCTTTGGCCGGAGCCGGGGCTGCTGGCGCAGGTGCGGCAGGTGCCGCAGCGCCTTGAACCTTGAGCTTGAGGATGAAATCGCCAGTGCCGACTTCGTCATCGAGCTTGACCGAAATGCTTTCCACCACACCGGCAGCTGGCGATGGAATTTCCATGCTGGCCTTGTCGGATTCGAGGGTGATCAGCGATTGATCGGCCTCAACGGTGTCGCCTGCCTTGACCAGAATCTCGATGATTTTGGCTTTGCCCGACGAGCCGATGTCCGGGACGTGAATGTCCTGCACGGTGGCTTCTGCCGGGGCCGCAGCTGCGGGTGCCTGGGCGGCTGGCGCTTCTGCGGCAGGGGCTTTGGCGGGTTCTTCAGCAGCGGCCGGAGCAGCGGCTTCAGGCGCCGCGCTGGCGCCCTCGACTTCCAGCTCCAGCAGTTCGTCGCCTTCTTTGAGGCGGTCGCCCAGGTTTACTTTCAGGCTCTTGACGATACCGGCCTTGGGCGCAGGGATTTCCATGCTCGCCTTGTCCGATTCCAGCGTCAGGATGCTCTGGTCGGCTTCAATGCGGTCGCCGACCTTTACAAACAGTTCGATGACTTCACCTTCACCGCTGCCGATGTCAGGTACTCGAATGAGTTCGCTCACAAATATTCTCCTCAGCAGTCCAGTGGGTTGCGTTTTTCCGGGTTGATGCCGAACTTGACGATGGCTTCTGCTACCACCTTCGGTTCGATATCGCCACGGTCAGCCAGTGCTTCAAGGGCTGCCAACACCACGAAGTGACGGTCTACTTCAAAGAAGTGACGCAGTTTTTTGCGGCTGTCGCTGCGGCCGAAACCGTCAGTGCCCAGCACTTTGAATTCCTTGACCGGTACCCACTGGCGAATCTGTTCGGCGAACAGCTTCATGTAGTCAGTCGAAGCGATGACCGGACCTTTACGGCCGCTCAGGCACTCTTCAACGTAGCTGACCTGTGGCTTCTGACCAGGGTGCAAACGGTTGGCACGTTCAACGGCCAGGCCGTCGCGACGCAGTTCGTTGAAGCTGGTAACGCTCCACACGTCCGCACCGATGTTGAACTCGTCACGCAGGATCTTCGCAGCTTCACGCACTTCACGCAGGATGGTGCCGGAGCCCATCAGTTGAACGTGGTGAGCGGCTTCCCGGGTGTCTTCTTCCAGCAGGTACATACCTTTGACGATACCTTCCTCGACACCGGCCGGCATGGCTGGCTGCTGGTAGGACTCGTTCATCACGGTGATGTAGTAGAAGACGTCCTGTTGCTCTTCGGTCATCTTCTTCATGCCGTCCTGAATGATCACCGCCAGCTCATAGCCGTAGGTCGGATCGTAGGTGCGGCAGTTCGGGATGGTGGCAGCCAGGATGTGGCTGTGACCGTCTTCGTGTTGCAGGCCTTCACCGTTGAGCGTAGTGCGCCCGGCGGTGCCGCCGATCAGGAAGCCACGGGTGCGGCTGTCGCCAGCGGCCCAGGCCAGGTCGCCAATACGCTGGAAGCCGAACATCGAGTAGAAGATGTAGAACGGCAGCATTGGCTGGTTGTGGTTGGAGTACGAAGTACCGGCGGCGATGAAGGAGCTCATGGCGCCTGCTTCGTTGATGCCTTCTTCGAGGATCTGACCTTTCTTGTCTTCGCGGTAGAACATCACCTGGTCTTTATCGACGGGCTCGTAGAGCTGGCCGGCGGACGAGTAGATGCCCAACTGACGGAACATGCCTTCCATACCGAAGGTACGGGCTTCGTCCGGGATGATCGGCACGATGCGCTGGCCGATGTCCTTGTCCTTGACCAGCTGCGCCAAGATACGCACGAAGGCCATGGTGGTGGAGATTTCGCGGTCGCCGGAGCCGTCAAGGATGGCCTTGAGGGTGTCCAGTGGCGGGGTCGGAATGCTCATGCTCTTGGCGCGACGCTGTGGCACGAAACCGCCCAGTGCCGTGCGACGCTCGCTCAGGTAGCGGGCTTCAGCGCTGCCTTCTTCTGGTTTGAAGAACGGCAGGTTTTCGATTTCTTCGTCTTTGACCGGGATGTCGAAACGGTCGCGGAACAACTTCAGGCTGTCGACGTCGACTTTCTTGGTGTTGTGCGCCGTGTTTTTCGCTTCGCCCGCACCGGTGCCATAACCCTTGATGGTCTTGGCCAGGATGACGGTTGGCTGGTCTTTGTGGTTGACCGCTTCGTGGTACGCCGCGTAGACCTTGTACGGGTCGTGGCCGCCACGGTTGAGCTTCCAGATTTCGTCGTCGGACAGGTCTGCAACCATCGCTTTGAGTTCAGGCGTGTTGAAGAAGTGTTCACGCACGAATGCGCCGTCTTTGGCTTTGTAGTTCTGGTACTCGCCGTCGATGACTTCGTCCATGCGGCGTTGCAGGATGCCGTCGACGTCTTTGGCCAGCAGCGGGTCCCAGAAACGGCCCCAGATGACTTTGGTTACGTTCCACTGAGCACCGCGGAACACGCCTTCGAGTTCCTGAATGATTTTGCCGTTGCCGCGAACCGGGCCGTCGAGGCGCTGCAGGTTGCAGTTGATGACAAAAATCAGGTTGTCGAGGTTTTCACGGCCTGCCAGCGAGATGGCGCCCAGGGATTCCGGCTCGTCACACTCGCCATCGCCCAGGAAACACCAGACTTTCTGCTTGCCGGCCGGGATGTACCCGCGCGCTTCCAGGTACTTCATGAAGCGCGCCTGGTAGATCGCCTGAATCGGACCCAGACCCATGGAAACGGTCGGGAACTGCCAGAAGTCAGGCATCAGCCATGGGTGCGGGTAGGACGAGAGGCCCTGACCGTCGACTTCCTGGCGGAAGTTGTTCATCTGGTCTTCAGTGATACGGCCTTCCATGAAGGCACGCGCGTAAACGCCCGGGGAGGTATGGCCCTGGAAGTAGATCAGGTCGCCGCCGTGTTCTTCGGTCGGGGCCTGGAAGAAGTAGTTGAAGCCGATGTCATACAGGGTTGCGCTGGAGGCGAAGCTGGAGATGTGACCGCCCAGGTCAGAATCTTTCAAGTTCGTGCGCATTACCATTGCCATGGCGTTCCAGCGAACCAACGAGCGAATGCGGCGTTCCATGAACAGGTCGCCAGGCATGCGTGCTTCGTGGGTAACGGGAATGGTGTTGCGGTATGGCGTTGTGATGGCGTACGGCAGCTGCGAACCGGTGCGAGTAGCGAGCTCACCCATACGGGTCATCAGATAGTGAGCACGGTCTTCGCCTTCTTTGTCGAGAACCGATTCCAGGGCGTCCAGCCATTCCTGGGTTTCGACGGGATCGAGGTCTTGCATGGCTTGCTCCAGGGCGGAAAGGCTTCCAGAATCGGTTGCCTGAGTTTGCGACTGGCCTTGTGGGCAGACGACATAAATTCTTGGATAGCCGGAAGTAGATTCCGGGGTTGTGTAGTTTTACTACAAATCGTTGGCCATTTCAGCCTTTCAAATGGGTGAGTCAGTAGTAAAACTACAGGATAGGCTTCAACGGCCACCTGTTTGGTTGTGCGAAAAATCGATACTGTTGGTGCGAAATTTAGATTTTTGCCTTCTGTGTGAAGGTTCTGTGCCAAGAAAAAAGAATTGTCAGCTATTTATAACCTTTGTTCGACAGTCGGATTAAACCGCTGTTTCTTCCTGTCACCGTACCCGGCAATCCCTTAGCCGATCAAGGATAGACCATGAGCCTTCCGTCGCTTGCCCCCATTCCCTCTCTTTTATTGCCCGTTGCTAAGCGTGCTGAACAGTCGTGGCGCGCTGCAGTGGCCGGGCTTGACAGTGGGCCAGGGCTGGAAGATTGGTCTGACGCGCGATGGGCAGCATTCAGTCGCGTCAGTGCGGCCAGCGACTTCTTTATTGAGCAGGCATTGCGTGACCCTGTGATGTTGCTGGAATTGGCGAGCTTCGGCGAACTGGACCGCAACTTCGCTCCCGGTGAGCTGTGCGGGCAAATTGCTGCTGCCGTGCAGCAGGCGCAAACCGATGAGGAGTTGGGCCGCGTATTGCGTCGCCAGCGCACGCGTCACCAAGTCCGCATCATCTGGCGCGACCTGACTCGCCAGGCGGATTTGATCGAAACCTGCCGCGACCTGTCGGACATGGCCGATGCTTGCATCGATCAGGCCTACCGCTGGCTGTACGAACGTCACTGCCAGCAGTTCGGCACGCCGATCGGGCAGCGCAGCGGCGAGCCGCAGCCGATGGTAATTCTGGGCATGGGCAAGCTCGGGGCTGTGGAGCTGAACCTCTCATCGGACATCGACCTGATCTTCGCCTATCCCGAAGGCGGTGAAACGGTCGGGGCCAAGCGCCCGCTGGATAATCAGGAGTTCTTCATTCGTTTGGGGCAGCGGCTGATCAAAGCGCTGGACCCGATGACCGTCGACGGCTTCGTGTTCCGCGTCGACATGCGCTTGCGCCCGTATGGGTCGTCGGGGGCGTTGGTGCTGAGCTTCAATGCGCTGGAGCAGTATTACCAGGATCAGGGCCGCGACTGGGAGCGTTACGCAATGATCAAGGCCCGCGTGGTGGCGGGCGATCAAGTCATGGGCGCGCAATTGCTCGATCTGTTGCGCCCGTTCGTGTACCGGCGCTACCTCGATTTTTCTGCGATTGAAGCGCTGCGCACCATGAAACAGCTGATTCAGCAGGAAGTACGACGCAAAGGCATGGCCGACAACATCAAGCTGGGAGCGGGCGGGATTCGCGAAGTTGAATTCATTGCCCAAGCCTTCCAGTTGATTCACGGGGGGCGCGACCTGAGTTTGCAACAACGCCCGCTGCTGAAAGTGTTGAGCATTCTGGAGGGGCAGGGCTATTTGCCACCTGCGGTGGTCAGTGAACTGCGCGAGGGCTATGAATTTCTGCGCTACACCGAACACGCGATTCAGGCGATTGCCGATCGTCAGACCCAGATGCTCCCCGACAGCGAGCTGGATCAGGCGCGCATTGCTTTCATGATGGGGTTTACCAATTGGGCCGCCTTCCACACGCAACTCATGGCGTGGCGAGGGCGAATTGACTGGCATTTCCGTCAGGTGATTGCCGACCCGGACGATGAAGAAGACATCGATGAGGGTGAGTTGATTGTCGGCGGGGAGTGGTTGCCGCTGTGGGAAGAAGTTCAGGACGACGCAGCGGCGTGCGTTCAACTGGAAGAGGCCGGGTTTGTCGATGCGCCGAAAGCGCTGAAACAACTGGCCAGCCTGCGTTCTAGCCCGCAATTGCGCGCGATGCAGCGCTTGGGGCGTGAGCGTCTCGACGCGTTTATCCCGCGCTTGCTGGCCCAGGCGGTTGAGCATGCCAACCCGGACTTGGTCCTGGAGCGGGTGTTGCCGCTGGTGGAAGCCGTGGCCCGACGCTCGGCGTATCTGGTGCTGTTGACCGAAAACCCCGACGCCCTGCGCCGTCTGTTGACCTTGTGCGCGGCGAGCCCGTGGATTGCCGAGCAAATCACGCGTTTCCCGCTGCTGCTTGATGAATTGCTCAATGAAGGCCGTCTGTTCAAGCCGCCCCTGGCGCCGCAGCTGGCAGCGGAGTTGCGTGAGCGCCTGACGCGCATTCCCGAGGACGACCTTGAACAACAGATGGAAGCACTGCGTAACTTCAAGCTTGCGCACCGCTTGCGCGTGGCTGCGTCGGAAATCGCGGGCAGCCTGCCGTTGATGAAGGTCAGCGACTACCTGACCTGGCTGGCCGAAGCCATTCTGGAGCAAGTGCTGGCGTTGGCCTGGCGGCAGACGGTTGCCAAATACGGCACCCCGCAGCGTACCGACGGCAGCCTGTGCGACCCGGGCTTTATTATTGTCGGCTACGGAAAAGTGGGTGGGATCGAGCTGGGACACGGTTCGGATCTGGACCTTGTATTCATCCACGACGGTGACCCGAATGCCGATACCGACGGACCTAAACCCATCGACAGCGCCCAGTTCTTTACTCGCCTGGGGCAGCGAATCATTCACTTGCTCACTGCGCAAACGACCTCTGGCCAGTTGTATGACGTCGATATGCGCTTGCGTCCGTCGGGCGCTTCCGGGTTGCTGGTCAGTT
Source organism: Pseudomonas sp. WS 5078 (assembly GCF_012985745.1). NCBI lineage: Bacteria > Pseudomonadati > Pseudomonadota > Gammaproteobacteria > Pseudomonadales > Pseudomonadaceae > Pseudomonas > Pseudomonas sp. WS 5078. Next base: position 29,815 of record NZ_JAAQWX010000005.1, read on the forward strand.
CGCTCGGAGCCTTTGAGCGGTATCAGGAAAATGAAGCCTGGACCTGGGAGCATCAAGCGTTGGTACGGGCCCGTGTGCTGGTGGGCTGCAAGCAAGTGGGCAGCGCATTTGAGAAGGTGCGCGCCGGTGTGCTGGGCCGCGAACGGGACTTGCCCACGTTGCGTCAGGAGGTCAGCGAGATGCGGGCCAAGATGCGCGACAACCTTGGCACCCGCATGACCGCCGCCGGCCTGGGTGAAAATGCCTTCGAGGCCACGGTGCCGTTCGACCTCAAGCAGGACGCCGGAGGTATCGTCGATATTGAATTTATGGTGCAATACGCGACCCTTGCATGGGCGCGGGAGTACCCGCAGTTGCTTCGTTTCACCGATAACATCCGCATTCTGGAAGGGCTGGAGGAGGCCGGGTTGATGCCCGCTGCCGATGCCAGCCTGTTGCGTGAGGCGTACAAGGCCTTTCGCGCGGTTGCCCACCGCCAGGCTTTGCAGAAGGAAGCCGGGGTGGTCACGGGCGATCAGTTTGTCGTCGAACGTCAGAACGTACGGCGCATTTGGTCTGAGCTGGGCCTGGGCCCGGTCAGCCAGAACACAGAGTTAAAGCTGTAAAACGTATCCGGCGGGCCCATAAGGTCCGTCCAATTTGCCTGTCGTCTCAAGGCGCAGGTGCTGGATTCTTTGAGGAGCGTAATGATGTCGATGGCTGATCGTGATGGTGTGATCTGGTATGACGGCAAGCTGGTGCCGTGGCGTGACGCGACAACCCACGTGCTGACCCATACCCTGCACTACGGCATGGGCGTGTTTGAAGGTGTGCGTGCCTACGAAACCCCGCAGGGCGCGGCGATTTTCCGCCTGCAGGCACACACTGACCGCCTGTTCGATTCGGCCCACATCATGGGCATGAAGATCCCGTTCAGCAAAGACGAAATCAACGAAGCGACCCGCGTAGCGGTGCGTGAAAACAACCTCGACAGCGCCTACATTCGCCCGATGGTGTTCTACGGATCTGAAGCCATGGGCCTGCGTGCCACCGGGCTGAAAGTCCACGTAATTATCGCGCCGTGGAGCTGGGGTGCCTACATGGGCGCCGAAGCACTGGAAGTCGGGATCAAGGTGCGTACCAGCTCCTTCACCCGTCACCATGTGAACATTTCCATGACCCGTGCCAAGGCCAACGGTCACTACATCAACTCGATGCTGGCCCTGCAGGAAGCGATTTCCGGCGGTGCCGATGAAGCGCTGTTGCTGGACCCGGAAGGTTTCGTGGCCGAAGGCTCGGGCGAGAACGTGTTTCTGGTCAAGGATGGTGTGATCTACACCCCGGACGTGACGGCGTGCCTCAACGGCATCACCCGCAGCACGATCCTGACCCTGGCCACCGAGCTGGGTTACAAATTTGTTGAAAAACGCATCACCCGCGACGAGGTGTACATCGCCGACGAAGCGTTCTTCACCGGCACCGCCGCTGAGGTGACGCCGATTCGTGAAGTCGACGGGCGTCAAATCGGGATCGGCCGCCGTGGCCCGATCACCGAAAAACTGCAAAAGGCTTACTTTGATCTGGTCACCGGCAAAACGTCGGCCCACGCCGAGTGGCGTACACTGGTCAAATAAAGCGAAATGGCATCACAGCGGGGAGGCGAAAGCCTGAGTCCCGCCAGTTAAGAAAAGGCTGTCCCTGCACGAGTGAGTTCGCTCACTCCTGCGGTTGATTGCGCTTGACTGGCGAGCATCAGGCGAATGCCTCCCTTGCTTGTTTATGGAAACTTATGAAAATTTTGATCGTTGGGCCCAGCTGGGTCGGTGACATGGTGATGGCGCAGACACTGTTCCAGTGCCTGAAACAGCGTCACCCGGAGTGCGAAATCGATGTGCTGGCCCCCGAGTGGAGCCGGCCGATACTCGAACGCATGCCTGAAGTTCGCCAGGCCTTGAGCTTCCCGCTCGGCCACGGCGCACTGGAACTGGCCACGCGGCGCAAGATCGGCAAGTCCCTCAAGGGTCAGTACGATCAGGCCATCCTGCTGCCCAATTCGCTGAAATCGGCGCTGGTGCCGTTTTTTGCCGCAATTGCTAAACGTACAGGCTGGCGCGGCGAATTTCGCTACGGCCTGCTGAACGATGTGCGCACGCTCGACAAAGAGCGCTATCCGCTGATGATCGAGCGTTTCATGGCGCTGGCGTATGAACCGGGCGTCGAATTGCCCACGCCGTACCCGCGGCCCTCTTTGCAGATCGACCCGCAAAGCCGCGATGCCGCGTTGAACAAATTCGGTCTGACCCTTGATCGCCCGGTGCTGGCGCTGTGCCCGGGCGCCGAATTTGGTGAGTCCAAACGCTGGCCGTCCGAGCACTACGCCAAAGTTGCCGAGCAGAAAATCCGTGAAGGCTGGCAAGTGTGGTTGTTCGGTTCGAAAAACGATCACGCGGTGGGCGAAGACATCCGCGCGCGCTTGATCCCCGGCTTGCGTGAAGAGGCGGTCAACCTCAGCGGCGACACATCGTTGGCCGAGGCGATTGATCTGCTGTCCTGCGCAGATTCGGTCGTGTCCAACGACTCGGGCCTGATGCACGTGGCGGCTGCGCTGAACCGCCCGCTGGTGGCGGTGTACGGCTCAACCTCGCCAGGTTTCACGCCCCCGCTCGCGGACAAGGTCGAGATCGTGCGCCTGGGGCTCGAATGCAGCCCGTGTTTTGAGCGCACCTGCCGTTTCGGTCATTACAACTGCCTGCGCGAACTGCTGCCGCAACTCGTCGTAGATGCCTTGCAGCGTTTGCAGGGCTCACCGGTCGAGGTTCACTAGGTGCGTGTTCTGTTGGTGAAAACCTCATCCCTTGGGGATGTGATTCATGCCTTGCCTGCGCTGACCGACGCCGCGCGAGCGATTCCGGGCATCACGTTTGACTGGGTGGTGGAAGAAGGTTTTGCCGAGATCCCGACCTGGCACCCGTCAGTGGGCAAAGTGATACCCGTGGCAATTCGCCGCTGGCGCAAAAATATCTGGGAAACCTTCAAAAGCGGTGAATGGCGACGTTTCAAGCAAAGCCTGCGCGCTGAAAAATACGATCTTGTCATCGACGCGCAGGGCTTGCTCAAAAGTGCGTGGCTGACGCGCTACGTCAAAGCACCGGTCGCGGGGCTTGATCGTGACTCGGCCCGTGAGCCTCTGGCCAGCCGCTTTTACCAGCGCCGCCTGGCTGTGGCCCGCGGCCAGCACGCCGTCGAACGGTTGCGTCAGTTGTTTGCTGTTGCGCTGGGCTACGACTTGCCCAAAGGCTTGGGCGATTACGGGCTGGATGTCGACCGGTTGGTCGAGTTGCCGCGTCAAAAGCCGTTTGTCCTGTTTCTGCACGGCACTACGTGGGACACCAAGCACTGGCCCGAAGTGTACTGGCGTGACCTGGCCATTCGCATGGGGCACTTGGGCGTTCAGGTGCGCTTGCCTTGGGGCAATCCGGTCGAGAAGGCCCGTGCGCAACGTATCGCCAGTGAGTTGCCCCACGTCGTCGTGCTGCCCAAGTTGAATCTGGCGGGCGTTGCCAAAGTGCTGGCCAGCGCCAGTGCCTGTGTGGCAGTGGACACGGGCCTCGGGCACCTGGCGGCGGCACTGGATGTGCCGACCATTTCCCTGTTCGGCCCGACAAATCCCGGTCTGACAGGCGCCTACGGCAAGGTGCAAATCCACCTCGCCAGCGATTTTCCGTGCGCCCCGTGCCTGCAGAAAAAATGCACGTACCAGCCGACTGCACAGGACCAGCAGCGGTTTGACCTGAAAGCCGAGTGGCCCTTGTGCTTCACTCGTTTGAACCCCGAGCGTGTTGCAAGTCGATTAAGCACGTTGTTACTGGCTGAGGAACTGCGCTGATGCAACTGGCTTTTGTCCTGTACAAATACTTTCCGTTTGGCGGTCTACAGCGGGACTTTATGCGCATTGCGCTGGAGTGCCAGAAGCGCGGGCACCAGATCCGCGTCTACACCATGATCTGGGAAGGTGATATCCCGCCGGGTTTTGAAGTGCTGGTGGCGCCGGTCAAGGCGTTCTTCAATCACACGCGCAATGAAAAAATGCTCGCCTGGATGCAGGCCGATCTGGCCAAACGCCCGGTGGATCGTCTGATTGGCTTCAACAAAATGCCGGGGCTGGACGTGTATTACGCTGCCGACGGCTGTTTTGAAGACAAGGCGCAAAACCTGCGGCACTCGATGTACCGCTATTTCAAGCGCTACAGGCACTTTGCCGAGTACGAGCGTGCGGTGTTCGACAAGCAGGCCAAAACCGAAATCCTGATGATTTCCGAAGTCCAGCAACCTTTGTTCATCAAGCACTATGGCACCCCGATCGAGCGTTTCCATTTGCTGCCGCCGGGCATTGCGCTGGATCGCCGTGCGCCGCCGAATGCGGCCGACATTCGCGCGGATTTCCGGCGTGAATTCAAGCTCGCGGACGATGATTTGCTGCTGGTGCAGATTGGCTCAGGCTTCAAGACCAAAGGCGTGGATCGCAGCCTTAAAGCGCTGGCAGCATTGCCCGCCGAGCTTAAAAAACGTACCCGATTGTTTGTAATCGGTCAGGACGACCCCAAAGTCTTTCAATTGCAAAGCGCCACATTGGGGCTGGGCGAGCATGTGCAGTTCATGAAAGGGCGCAGCGACATCCCGCGCTTTTTGTTGGGCGCGGACGTGCTGATTCACCCGGCCTACAACGAAAACACTGGCACCGTACTGCTTGAAGCGCTGGTAGCCGGCTTGCCGGTGCTGGTCAGCGCGGTATGCGGTTATGCCCACTACATTGCCGAAGCAGATGCCGGGCGTGTGCTGGACGAGCCGTTTGAGCAGGCGCAACTCAATGAGTACCTGACCCACATGTTGTCCGATGATGCTGCGCGCGCGGCCTGGAGCCAAAACGGCCTGGCCTTCGCGCAGACGGCCGACCTCTATAGCATGCCGCAGCACGCTGCGGATGTGATTCTGGCGGAGCAACACTGATGAAACTGATACTTGCCGAACCGTTCAAGCGCTTGTGGGCCGGACGCGATGCGTTCACCGAAGTCGAGCGTCTGGAAGGCGAGGTTTACCGCGAACTGGAAGGCCGACGTACGTTGCGTACTGAGGTCGAAGGGCGTGGTTTCTTTGTAAAAATCCACCGTGGCATTGGCTGGGGCGAAGTGTTCAAGAATCTGCTGACCGCCAAGTTGCCAGTGCTCGGCGCAGGTCAGGAGTGGCGTGCCATCAACCGTCTGCACGAGGTCGGCGTCCCCACCATGACTGCTGTGGCCTACGGCGAGAAAGGCAGTAACCCGGCCGCACAGCACTCGTTCATCATCACCGAAGAGCTGGCACCGACCGTCAGCCTCGAAGATTTCAGCCTCAACTGGGTCAAGCAACCGCCGCAGCCCTCGCTCAAACATGCGCTGATCGCTGAAGTGGCACGCATGACCGGCATGATGCATCGCGCTGGCGTTAACCACCGCGACTGTTACATCTGCCACTTTTTGCTGCACACCGATAAGCCGGTGGCGGCGGATAATTTCCGTTTGTCGATCATCGACCTGCACCGTGCCCAAACCCGCCCGGTCATCAGCCGCCGCTGGCGTAACAAGGATCTGGCCGCCCTGTATTTCTCGGCGCTGGACATCGGTTTGACCCGGCGCGACAAATTGCGTTTTTTGCGCGGTTACTTCCAGATGCCATTGCGTCAGATTTTGCGTGATGAAGCTCGCCTGCTGGCCTGGCTGGAAGGCAAGGCAAAAAAACTCTACGAACGCAAAGTGCGTTATGGGGATGCACTCTAATGGCGGGCTGGAATCTGGACCCCGCTTACAGCGCGCTGGCCCGCGACTTCGGCACGCTGGACGCCGTGTTCGCCCTCAAGGGCGAGCACCTGACCCGCGACCCGCTGTCCGAGGTCATCCGTGTTCAACGCGAGGGCGTCAATTACTACGTCAAACGCTACACCGGTGCTGGCAAAGGGCTGCGTCGCTATTTGGGCCGCCCACGCGTGAAGTCCGAATGGCAAAACCTCAAGCGGTTTGCCAAGTGGGGCATTCCGACGGCTGACGTGGTGGCCTGGGGTCTTGAGCGTAAAGGCCTGGCTTACGACCGCGGCGCCATGATCACCCGCGAATTGCCCAACACCCGCGACTTGTCCGAGCTGGCAGACAACAACGATCCGCTGCTCAAAGATCGCGCGTGGGTAGACGGTGTCAGCCGCCAATTGGCGCGCTACACCAAAACCATGCACGACCACCGTTTTACCCATAACGATTTGAAATGGCGCAACTTGCTGATCGACGATCAGGCGCAGTTGTATTTGATCGACTGCCCCAACGGCGACTTCTGGCGCGGTTTCTGGCTCAAGTACCGCATCACCAAAGACTTGGCGTGCCTCGACAAAGTGGCCAAATACCACCTTTCGGCCACCCAGCGCCTGCGTTTTTATTTCCAATACACCGGACGCACGCGACTTACTGGGGCGGACAAGGAACGCGTCCGTCATATCGTGCGTTTTTTTGAGGGCCGGGAATGACTGATTTTGTGGCAGACGCTGATCGCGCACTGTTGGAGCGCCAGGGTCTGGCTGACTTCGACGCGTTATGGAACCTGCAACTCGAGGCCGTTGACGAGCCCAATACCAGCCGCGGCGGCTGGAGCAGCGTGTTTCGTATGGACCTCGACGGTCAGGGTTTTTACCTCAAGCGTCAGAGCAATTACCTGACCCGGACGTTGCATAGCCCGTTGGGTGAACCGAGTTTTGCCCGTGAGTTTCGCAATATTCAACGCTATCAGCAGCTGGGTATTCCGGCGCTGGAAGCGGTGTTTTTTGGTGAGCGCAAAGTCGGCGGCGAGCGTCGGGCAATTCTGATGACCCGTGCGCTGGATGGTTGGAACGACCTCGACTCGCTGCTGGAGCAATGGACGCAACTGACGGCCGAACAGCGCCAGGCCATCTTGCAGGCGTGTGGTCAGTTGGCGCAGCGTCTGCATGCGGTGCGTCAGGTGCATGGTTGCTTTTATCCCAAGCACATCTTCTTGCAGCCCGATGGCCAGGCGTATCGCGCTCAGTTGATCGACCTGGAGAAAACCCGGCCTTTGCTGCTGGGCCAACGTGATCGGGTTAAAGACCTTGAGCCGTTATTACGCCGCGCTCAGGTCTGGACCGAGGCCGACGTGCGCGCGATGCTGGCGGCCTACCTCGACCAACCGCTGGACAGCGGTCTGGTCGACGCGTGGTATCAACGTCTGAATGTGCGCCGTCATCAAAAGGAGAACCGCTGATGCGTCTATCCGAACTGCAAAAAGCCGGGCGCGCCCCGGGTTTGCCGTTGAGTATTGAGCTGGCGGATGCGGCCGGGCCTGCGCAGTTGCAATTGCTCACGTTGTTGCGCGTTTTGCCGGGCCAGCGTTATGTCGGTGCAGGCGTATGGCGAGGTCGTACGGTGCTGGCCAAATTGATGGTAGGCAGCAAGGCTGCTCGCAACTTTGAGCGGGAGCTGGCGGGCGTCCGTGTGCTGGCCGAGCAAGGGCTGACGACGCCGTTGTTATTGGCAGACGGTTTGCAGGAAGGTGAGGGCGGCTGGCTGCTGTTTGAGTTTCTGGAGCACGCCGAGAGCCTGGGCGCTGCCTGGCGTGCCGTGCAGGACTTACCAGTGCTGGCGGACGAGCAACAAACCGTATTGGCACAAGCCCTTGAGGTCATTGGCCAGATGCACCTCAAAGGGGTCTGGCAGGAAGATCTTCATCTTGACAACCTGCTGCGTCAGAACGGCAAGCTGTATGTGATCGACGGTGGTGGCATTTGCGTCGAGACGGCGGGCAAGCCGCTGTCGCGGCAAAAAGTGCTGGAAAACCTCGGGGTGTTCTTTGCCCAGTTGCCCAAAAGCCTTGAGCCTTATATCGAGGAGTTGCTGGTGCATTACCTGCTCAGCAACGGTGAGCACGCCCTGCCGCTCGAAGCGTTACTCAAACAGGTCGAGAAAGTGCGCGCCTGGCGCCTGAATGACTTCCTCAACAAAGTGGGGCGCGATTGTTCGTTGTTCAGCGTGCAGCGTGGGGCGATGGCCTTGCGCGCCGTACGACGTGGAGAAGAGTCCGCCATGCTGCCGGTGCTGGCCACGGCGGATGCGTTGCTCGATCAGGGCCATCTTTACAAAACCGGCGGCGCAGCCAGTGTCGGCAAGGTCGAGGTGGACGGTCGCACGCTGGTGATCAAGCGTTACAACATCAAAGGCTTTGCCCATTGGCTCAAGCGTTTCTGGCGGCCGAGTCGTGCTTGGCACTCCTGGCGTGAAGGCAACCGGCTGGCATTCCTCGGGATCGCAACGCCCAAGCCGCTGGCGTTATTGGAAACCCGCTTTTTGTGGCTGCGTGGCAAGGCGTATCTGGTGACCGACTTCTTGCCCGGCCCGGACATCATTGAGCGTTTTGCGCCTTACGTCGACAGCGGCGACGCGCCAGAAGCCGAACTGCAGGCGCTGGATCACCTGTTCGCGGACTTGATCCGCGAGCGCATCAGCCACGGTGATTTGAAGGGTCACAATGTGTTTTGGCAAACAGAGCCGGCTCCCGGTCGTTGGGCGCTGATTGATCTCGACTCAATGTGCCAGCACCGTAGCGATGCCAGCTTTGCGCCGGCCTACGCCCGTGATCGGGCGCGGTTTATGCGCAACTGGCCAGCAGACAGCGCGCTGTATCAGGTAATCGACGGTCGCCTGCCCAAGAAACCCGGTGTCGAGTCATAACGCCCGGCCCTCGTATCGTCGTTGCCGAGGGGCGGGGAAGTGTGCGCTCTTTTGGTAGACGCTTCACAGACCTCGCCCTCGTCAATGAGGTCAGGCCGCAGCTGTGCAGACGGCGAGCGGGGTTCAGTGAACCAGCCGCACGCCTATCCTGTGCAGATCATGTTTAAGGTCGACGAGAAAGTCGTAGCGTTTTTGGTGAATGCTGCCCCAGCCGGGACGGTCAATATAAAACTGCCCGTCATCCTGAGTGCGGATGGGCGTACGGATAATCTCGTTAGATGTGGATCGGTGAATGATTTGCCCCCCGTGCGGCGCGTTATCAAATAGAAATAGACCGGGCTGGTGCAGTTTCGCTTCGATGTGCTCAGGCGTCAGGCCCAGTTTTATTGGCTCCGCGCCGCTGATTTTGACTTCAAGCCAGTAATCGTTTTTCAGGAAGTTATGCCCGAGGATGCCGCTTTTAGGCACTATTTGGCTAATGTTTTGCCGCAGTTGATATTTGCTGCCCGAAGCCGAGTCTGAAACGCGAACGCCGATCACGCCTTCCAGTTCTGCGAGTCCGGGCACGCCCTTGAACCGGTTCGCATGGGTATTTCCCGTCAAAGCAATCCACTTTTGGCCGCCGTTTTTTGCCTGATGGGTTCGGATAACCTGTGAGGCGAAGTAGCTGAACATGGCATGGCGTTGAATATTGGGGCCATCCGTGTTCATGCCTTGCGGGTTATAGCTGGCCATGCAATCGAGTGCGACGATCTCCAGGCCGTGGCGCCTTGCCTCTCGTACCAACTGGCTATACGTGTGATCGCTGGAAGCCGGAAGTTGGTGCCCTCTGTCCTGATCTTTAAGGAACGACTTTAAGGCCGGGGGCATTTTTCCGGTTTTGGCATAGTCATCCAGCATCGATTGATGCAGATCGGTTTGAAGGTGCTCCAGGTAAATCACCTTCACATCATGGGCGGCCAATTCCCCCATGTGTTTGATAAGCACTTTCTTGGCACTCAGGTCGGAATGACTTTCCCCGATGACAATGCCTCGGGACTCTTCAAACAACGATCTGAACAGATCGTCGGGCGTTGTTTTTACCGGCAGTGCAGGGCGCGTGGGTCGAGGTTTTACAGTCTCTTTGGCGAAAAATGTCTGGGCGTCGGCAAACAGCTTAAGGCGCAGTTGAGTAAAAAAATTCGCCGTGCGCGCATGCTCGGGATTGATGGAGAAATAGTGAGCGTCAAGCAGGCGGGGGTGGTGAGCGATCAGGTTTTGCACCTGGGCATGAACATGTGCAGGCACATCGTACTCGCTCAGCAGGCTGGCCGGTGCCTCGACGGGCACATCAAGATGATGGAGTGTCAACGGTTCCCAACGCTTTTGAGCGCCGGATCCCGATTTGATTTCCCAGCGCCTTGACTCCAGGCGCACCTTGAATGGGCCTGTCACAGTGGCGGTGCCCAGAGGTGTCTTCAGGTACCAATGGCGGCCCATCCAGCCTTTGTAAACTTCAAATACCAGGCCACTTTGTTCGATGTAGTGTTTGTCGCTTACCTGATAAATGCCATGGGCGTCTGCGCTGTGTGCGCTGAGGTCAATATCGCTCACCCGCGCATGTTTGATTAGCCGTGTAATGCCGCTGTTCTGTGTCAGCAAGGGTGATTGATCGTCCACGTCCCAGCGCCCTGCTGACAGCTCCCGCACGGGTGTTTGATGGCGTGCGCCAGGATGGCGTTCGTCAATGATGCGCCACGTGGTATCCAGGCTGTCGTAGCGGGCGCGATACCGATGACCCTTGGCATCTTCCACATAGTGCAGGGCCGTGCCCGAGGTGCCTGAGGTCGATTCGTACACGCCTGCGCCATATTCTGCGCCCGTGCGCAAAGTCAGGCCTGTCGAGTCACCTTGACTGGCGGCCCCGGCGTTGAGCCGTGGCGCGGGTGATTTGACGCGCTGGCGTATGGCGCGTGCGAAAACCGCCGAGCCTGCAAAGTCCGATACGCCATCGGTTACGTGGGAAATAGCCCCCATGAAGTGCAGAAAGGCTTCGTGTTCTTCGTCGCGCTTCAGTGCGTCAACGCCTTGTGCGACTTGAAACACAAAGCGTGCCGCGACCAGAGGGAGTAGAAACTTGGTGGGCAGTACGAAGGAAACAACGTCAACAATTGCCAGTGCAGCCTCCTTGGCGGTGTTGACATTGCTTTCATACGTGGAGGTGGTTTGTTCATCCGCATCCCTGAAGGCGTAGGACACTTCGTTGTTATAAGACGCCTCGAATACGTTCTCCGGGATGATCGGCAACTGGACCGTGGCTGTGTCCAGTCCTGTTTTCAGCAGGGGCTTGAGATAAGGCCAACTGGCAGAGGTCACGCGCTGTTGCAGGTAGTTGTGCAGCGTGGGTCGCGACAGCATCTGGCCCAACTCACTGCGCGAGTGTGCAACCACAAACCAGGTCTTGTCGGGCGCATCGGGCAAGTAGCAGAGCAGGTCTGTTGAGTCGGTCGAGCTGAACACCAGCACGCCGGGCAGCAGGTTTTTATTCACCTGTAGCAGGTGTGCCCTGAACGGTGCCCGCAATGGGGTGCCGGGTTGATCGAGGACGGCCTGAATCCGGGCTGCCTGATCCGGACTCAGGGTGCCTGCCAGCCGGGCTTCAAGCATATCCAGCTGTAGCTGCGCCCGCCTGAGCGCCACATAGCGCTCTTTGCGCCAGCCCGCCTGAGCCGAGTTGACCAGCATCTCGTTGAGGTGAGCCTTATAGCGCTCGCCCACATCGACCGTACGCACCAGCCCTTTGACGTAATGTTTGGTCAGTCGCGCGTGTGGTGCGCCGTTGACGTCGATGATCTGAGCCGTGAGGGCAAACGTTACGTCCCACACGCCGACATTGGACAGCGCTAATTGGGTAAGGCTGAGTCGTGTGGTCTTGTAGCTGATGGAGGGGCCTGTCCTGCCAATACTGTTCCCCGCCGTGTAGGCCGAGCCAAAAATAGGGTAGATAACAGGGCCTGTCTGGATGGCCTCTGTGGTCAGGACGTAAACGGCATCTGGATTAATCTCAATGCCAAGGTCAATGTTGACCTGCTGTTTGAGTTGAGCCTTGGCGTACTCCAGCAGGGTTTGTTTTTTACCGCTGTGGGCGATGGGCTGCGCGTGCAGGGATTCTGAGGCTTCTTGTGCTTGAATCAGTTGATTTGTGGCCAGACGCCACTGTGCCTTTTCATCGTCCGTGGCGGTTTTGAGCCACTGCGGCAACTGTTGTTCAAACAGGCGGGCATATCGCGCGCGCAGGATGGCTGCGGGGTTTACGAACCAGCCAGCAGTCAGGGCCTGTTCGATCTGCTCAAACAGCGTGTCGGGGCTAACGGCTGCAAGCCCTGCCGTCTGGCCGCGTCGGGCGAGGGCGCAGGCATGCATCACGTCATGCGCGAGTTTGTCGATTAAATGCCCGGTATAGAGCTCCGGGGCGTTCCGGTCAGTTGCAACCAGCGTGACATGCTCCAGCGCGTGAACCTGTGTCTGCTCCTTGGCCAGAACCCCTCTGAGCAACGCCGCTCGTTGGTAAGGGTCCTTGAGCCTTGCGTGGAGTTCGTGCGTGAACTGCTGAAGTGAATCGAATGCCTCAATACCGTTATCCGGCGTATAGAGCACCATCTGACTCGATGCATTGGCCGTCTTTTGGTCCAGGGTTTTATCGGCAATGACGAAGGTGCCTGCCAGCTTGATATCGGGCATGGGTCTTTCAGCTTTCAGGAACACTTCATACACAGTCAGTTGGGCTTGCGACTGAGGAACAGGTGCCTGAGTGCCGAAAAAGTGCTGAATGGCCTCGACCGCTGTACGGCTGAGGGTCTGGTCCGCAAGGCGCACCGCCGCTTCGTCCAGCACAAGATCTGTCAGGCACTGTGTCAGCCATTGTTGAGGCGCCAGAGACGCGTAAGCGGCATGCGGTGTTTGCCAAAATTCAGCCAGGGCATCGCGTGCGCAAAAGTCATAATTGCGAATGACATATTCAAGGTAGCTTTCGAGGTCGGCAGGGGGCAGGCCCGCGAGGCGTTGCTGCTCGATTAATGAGTAAGCGTGGCTGTAAACGTGGGTTGAGCCTTGTACGAAGGTAGGAATGCGTTGAGTCGAAAAGCATTCCTCAATATGAGAGCTGATGGTTCTGCTGATGAGCACCGGTGATTGCCCGGGCTCGGGTGGCGCAGGATGGTTGATGTGCAAGTCCTGCGTGCGGCTGTCGCGGGGTATCCGCGGGAAGCGTGCGCGCAGCCGATGATTAAACGCGTCTTCAAGCGTATGCAAATGCCCGCGCAGGGTGTGCAGTTTCAGCGCGGCACTTTTGAGGCGGTTGAGGTGAGGGGTCATGAGGCATCCCTGTCAATGCCCGCGCGGGAATCGCGCGGGTCTGTGCTGACAGGGGATCTCAGAACATTCAGCTCATGGCATTAGATAGATAGCGCGCGATGGCGCGCCCTCATCCCGCTTTAAAAGCTGTATTGCGCACCGGCTCCCGCATACCACGAGCGGCCGGGGGCGGCCTCGTAGAAGCGTTCGTTACCGTCGGCCACAATCACCGAGCCCACGTACTGGCGGTCCAGCAGGTTGTCCAGGCGCAGGGTCTGGTGGAAGGTCCAGTGTTCGACCTTCTGCTCAAAGCGTGCCCGCCAGTTGAAGACGCTGTACGCCGGTGCCGCTTTTTTGCTGTTGGTGTCCTCGACGTACACCTTGCTGCGGTACATGCCTTCGACGGCGGTGCTGACCCAGTCAGCGGGCTTCCAGTTCACCTCGGCAAACAGCGTGGTTTGAGGTACGCCGGGCAGGTAATTGCCTTTGTTTACCGGGCCTTTTGTGCTGGCGAAATCACTGTCGTAGGTCGCTTGCAGGCGGGTGTAGGCGAGGGAGGTGGTCCAGTGTTCGCTGAGCTGACTTTCGACGCCTAGCTCGAAGCCGCGACGCAGGGTGCGACCGGCGTTTTGGTAACTGGTACGTCCACCGACCGAGCCTGCCACCACTAATTCATCTTCAGTAGTGATTTGAAAAATGGCGGCGTTAATGCGTGTGTTGTTGAGCTGTGCTTTGAGGCCCACTTCGTACTGCGTGCTTTCAGAAGGTTTCAGGCCGAAGTTGAAGCCTTCCTGGTTTCCCGGCGCGTAGGCCAGTTCGGCTTGAGTGGGTGTTTCGAACCCTTTTCCAGCACTGATATAGCCATGCAGCTCAGGTGTGAAGGCATACATCACGCTCATCGACGGCGTTGCTTTTTCATAACGTTTGGTGCCGCTGGCGTCACCGTTGCTCAAAAAGTGATCGTCGACATCCATTTCCATAGTGCTGTAGCGCAACCCGGCTTGAAGTGTCCAATCATCTATGGCCCAGTTTGCTTGCACGAATGGGTCCAGGCTGCGTGCTGTGTCTACTTCGTCGCGACGCATTTCACCTTTAACGCCTAGCTGGTCGCCATTGTAGTTTTGATAGCCATGACGGTTATCACGACTCTGATCAAAGTCCAGGCCGCTGATGATAACCAGTTCACCCGGTGCACTATCTATGGGTTGAATCCAATGCACATTGGCACCGTAAAACTTACGGTCAAATTGAACGACACCTCCACCGCGAGCGTTTGCCGGGTTGAGTGTATTGGTATTCCCGATGTACTTAGGAATCGCCAAATACTGAATCACGCTGCGCGTGCCGGTGTACGCATTGACCTGCAAGGTCGCGTCGCCGAAGTAGCGCTCGTAGTTCATGCCCAGTTGCTGATGATCGATGCTTTTGCGCGTGTTGTACGTGATTGCATTGGGCGTGACCGAGCGCGGGTCTGCCTTGTAGGCCTCCCAGCTTTGGCCCAGTGGATCCTGTGTGCCGTTTTGCTCAAGGCTGCTGTAGATCAGCGCCAGTTTGCTGTCGTCATCGGGCTTGAGGTTGAGCTTGGCGAACGTCTGATCGCGGCGCGCGGCGCTGTGGTCGCGGTAGCCGTCGGTGTCCATGCGCGAAGCATCGAGCACAAAGCCAACGCCCTCAGCGGCGCCTTCGGCCGTCAGGTGGTTTTTGCTCAGCCCGTCGCTGCCCACCAGGGTTTCAGCGCCGATGCGGGGCGGGCCTTCGCCATCGCGGGAAAACATCTGGATCACGCCACCGGCATTGCTGCCGTACAGCGTGGCTGCCGGGCCTCGAAGGACTTCGATGCGCTCGGCTGTGTCGAGGTTAAATGTTGCGGCCTGACCCTGACCGTCCGGGGTGCTGGCGGGAATACCGTCTGCAATCAGTTTGATGCCGCGCACGCCAAATGCGGAGCGCGCACCAAATCCGCGGGACGAAATTTGCAGGTCCTGCGCATAGTTCTGCCGGTTTTGCACCACCAGCCCCGGCACGCGGGACAGCACTTCCGAGGCGTTGATGCCCAATTGGCCATCGCTGATTTGCTGTTGGTTGATGCTATCGACCGAATAAGGCAAGTCAAAACTCGGGCTGACACTGCGTGATCCGGTGATGACGCTGGGGTCGAGTTCAAGTGTTTCAGCGAAGCTGGGCTGCACAAGGCAAAGGCCCGGCAGTAAAAGGGCAAAGCGGGCGGGTACAAAGCATTTCATGGGGGATATCGGGGTTCCGTGTGACGCGACCCGGCAGGGCGACGGGTTTCAGGCTAGCAGAGGGCGCGCAGTTTAGCGGGCGTAAGAGGCATCAGACGAGAACTTCAGAACGCATGACCTGCGATTCTGTCGGTTCCGGCGCGCAGGCGCGGCAAATAGCGCTGGGTCATTACCGCGCTCTTTACGCTATAATCCCGCCCTTTAGTTGTTTCCTGCGGTGCGGGGAGCACTTCATTTTTTCAGGCGCCCGCCGCCTGCCTGCATTCAAAAGAGGCACAACCTGTGGCATTGACGATTCTTGGCCTGTCCGGCGCCCTGAGCCATGACCCCTCAGCGGCCCTCTATATCGACGGCAAGCTGGTAGCAGCGGCCGAAGAAGAGCGCTTTGTCCGCGACAAGCATGCAAAGCACCGCATGCCTTACGAGTCCGCAAAATTCTGCCTTGAACAAGCGGGTATCAAGCCATCCGACGTTGACGTGGTCGCGATTCCTTTCGCCCCGATCAGCTTGTTCGGTGAGGCGCGCTGGCACTATGCCAAGCGTTACTGGTACGCCCCGGACCGTGCGCTCGACGCGATCCTGATGGGCAATCGTCGCTACAAACGCTACCGCAACAAAATTGTCTGGTGCCTTGAGCAACTGGGTTTCGACCCGAAAAAAATCAAGATCGAACCGGTTGAACACCACCTGGCGCACGCGTCCAGTGCTTACCACTGCTCCGGTTTCAAAGAGAAAACCGCGATTCTGGGCATCGACGGCAAGGGTGAATACGCCACCACCTTCTTCGGCTATGGCGAAAACGGCAAGATCACCAAGATCAAAGAATTCTACGACCCGGACTCCCTCGGCGGCCTGTATGGCGCGATCACCGAGTTCCTCGGGTTCGAGATGCTCGACGGCGAGTTCAAGGTCATGGGCATGGCGCCGTATGGCGATGCCAGCAAATATGATTTTTCGCGTCTGGCCTCGTTCGAAAACGGCGAGCTGGTGATCAACACCGAATACGCCAACGTGATCGGCCTGCGTCGTTACAAAGAGAAAGGCAAGGGGTTCTACTTCTCGCCAAAACTGATCGAGTGGCTGGGGCCAAAGCGTGAAGGCGACATCGCCGATGAACCTTACATCCACTACGCGGCCAGCATGCAGGCGCTGTTCGAAAAACTCTCACTGCAGATGATCGACTATTACCTGGGTGACATCCTCAAGGAAAGCGGCAAGCTGGCATTCGCTGGCGGTTGTGCGCTGAACGTGAAGCTGAACCAGAAGATCATTGCCCGTCCTGACGTCAAGGAGCTGTTTGTACAACCTGCCTCCGGCGACGCAGGCACGGCAGTGGGGGCGGCGGCCTATGTGTCTGAAGCGCGTGGCGTGCCGGTCGAGAAGATGGAGCACGTGTACCTTGGCCCCGCGTACAGCAACGAAGACGTGATTGCCGCGTGTGCCCGCCACCCGGGCAAACCGGCGTACCGCAAGATCAACAACACGCCTGAGAACATCGCCAAAATCATGGTGGATGGCAATCCGGTAGCCTGGTTCCAGGGCCGTATGGAGTTCGGTCCGCGTGCATTGGGCGGCCGTTCGATCATCGGTTGCCCGAGCAGCGAAGGCGTAGCTGACCGCATCAACGAGCAAATCAAGTTCCGTGAACGTTGGAGGCCTTTCTGCCCGTCGATGCTCGATACCGTGGCCCCGCAGATGATCAAGGTCGATCACCCGGCACCGTTCATGACCTTCACGTTTGAAGTGGCAGAAGAGTGGAAAACCCGCGTGCCGGAAGTTGTGCACGAAGACGGCACCTCGCGCGCGCAAGTGCTCAAGCGTGAATACAACCCGCGCTACTACGACATGATGAAAGCCCTTGAAGTACTGACCGGCAACGGCGTGTCGCTAAACACCTCGCTGAACCGCCGTGGCGAGCCGATGGTGTGCTCGCCCACTGACGCACTGAACATGTTCTTTGGCTCTGATCTGCAGTACTTGATCATGGAAGACATTCTGGTAGTCAAAGACGGCGCGGATGCTTATGACTCGCTCGACTGAGCGTCATGTGTTGCAGTTCTGCCACGGCTATGACGGGCCGTTTCTGGACTGTGCCCGTCAATACGCCAGCCTGTTCGCGGGCACCGGGTACAAGGTCACCACGGTCTTTCTGACCGGGGCGGCCGATCCCGAAGTGGCGGCGGGCTGCGAGTCGGACGAAGTGCTGTTCATGGAATTCAGCTCCAGCGCCATTCGTGGCCTGAAGCTGGGAGCCATTCGCGCGTTGCGCAAAATCGCCGCCTCGCGCTCGTTCAGTTTTTGCATCGCCCATCGCTTCAAGCCGATTTATATCGCTTTGTTGGCCACCGACTTGCCGGTGATCGGCGTGCATCACGCCTTTGGTGACTACCAGCGCCGCAGTCGCAAGCTGTTTGCGCACCTGTTCCGTAAGCGTCTGAGCCTGCTGGGCGTCTCGGATGCTGTGCGCGATGACATGCGCAAGTGCCTGCCCAAGTGGCCGACCGGGCGTATTCGTACGCTCTACAACCGTCTCGACATCCAGGCAGTTCAAGCCAGCCAGTTGCCACGTGCCGAAGCCCGTGCCGACCTGGGTTTGCCTGCTCAAGCCTTCATCGTGGGCAACGTCGGCCGTCTGCATCCGGACAAGGACCAGGCCACCCTGATTCAGGGTTTTGCCAAGGCATTGCCGCAACTGCCTGCTGGCAGTCAGTTGGTGATTATGGGCAAGGGCCGTCTGGAGCATGACCTCAAGGCGCAGGCCAACGAACTCGGGATCGCCGCTCAGGTGAATTTTCTCGGGCAAGTCCCCGACGCGCGACGCTTTTTCCGCGCATTCGACGTGTTTGCTCTGAGTTCGGACCACGAGCCCTTTGGCATGGTGCTGCTTGAGGCCATGGCGGCAGGTGTTCCCCTGCTGGCCACGGCGTGTGGCGGTGCCAAGGAAGTGGTCGAAGGCGTGGGGATTTTATTCCCGCTGGGCGACGCTGACCATTTGGCTCAAGGTTTACAGCATTTGGCGCAACTCGATGACGCTCAGCGTCAAGCATGTGCTGAACTGATGCTGGCGCGCCTGCACGAGCGTTTTTCCGATCAGGCTGTACGCGACACGTTCTGGCAGTTGCCGCAAGTCACCGACCTGACTGCGGAGTCCTGATGCTTAATCGATTTCAGGGCTGGCGCGAGCGCGGCTGGCGCGCAGTTGACGCTCACACCTATGCCGCTGCCTGGCAGCGTTTTGGTGGCAGCGTCGCGACCCACCCGCAGGTGGTAGAACGTCTGGCAGACCTGGCCGGCATCCCGGTGCGTTACTTGGCCTGGGAGCACAACGGCGAGTTGAAAGCTGCAATCCCCACCTGGGGGCGCGATCTGGCGTTATCCAAAGATGTGCTCAAGCGTCACGGCAAAAAAGGGCTGTTCGATCTGGGCAATGCCGAGTTGATCCTGCCTGCTGCCGAAGACGCGCAAGCGCCGTTGCGCCATCGTGGGCGTTACCTGTCGCAACTTAATGAGGGGCGTTTCAGCACCTTGCAGCCGCAAGCCGAACAATTGGCCATGGCGCGTACCCCGGAAGAACTCTCGAAAAAATTCCGCTACAACCAGCGCCGCGAACTGCGTTTGCTGGAGGAGGCGGGCGGCGTGATACGTCCGGTTTCGACGTTTTCCAGCGTCGAACTGGCGGCAATTTATTGCGATTTGTTTCTGCGCCGTTGGGGGTTTGTCGCCACGGGGGCCGAGCGCATGGCTGAAGTGATTGAGTTGCTGCGTGAGTTTTTGATCGGCTCGGTGATCTTCCTCAACGATGCCCCGATTGCAATCCAGCTGGTGTATCGGGTTGAATCGCCGCAATGGATCAGCGTCGAATACGTCAATGGCGGCGTCGACCCCGAAACCCGCGCGTTCAGTCCCGGCAGTGTGCTGAGTTTTCTCAATACGCAGTCGGCCTGGGAACAGGCCCGTAGCGTCGAAAAGCCTCTGCGATTCTCGTTCGGCCGCGCCGACCGCGAATACAAAGAGCGCTGGTGCAATCCGGTGCCTGTCTTCAAGGTGTGATTGGTGCAGGCGCGCTTCGCGATGCAACGTACACGGTGTTTAGACCGGGTTGATGCCATCGCGGGGTGAGCGCGCTCCTACAGGCAAACCGCTAGCAAACAAGAGCCCAGTGATGACTCGCAAACAACACCTCTTAAAGCGCCATCGACGCAACAAGCGCATCAGTTTGCTGGTCGGTCTGGTGATATTCATTGCCAGCGGTGTGCTGGTGGTCTGGTGGCTGCCGCTTGCGCTGGCTGTATTGGCCTGGGTTGCCCACGAAGCGTGGTTTGCCGACCACTTGTTTTACTCCCCCAAAGACGACTATCAATACCGCTTTGCAGCCGACAGTGAGTGCCCGGCGGTTCGCCTTGAAGGCAGTCACTTGCGCCTGGACGCCCCCATTGACCTTTGCGGCAACGAAACCTTGATCCTCGCGCTTAAGGTCAAAAGTGGTTGGTTGGGGCGTTTTATTGACCCGTTTGTAATGTTTTCCGACGACCGACAAACCTTCGAGCGGGGCGTTAATGGCCTGCGCTACGTGAATCTCACTGGCAATGCCGACGCATTGATCGCAGGTCAATTGAGTATTCGTGGTCGTTATTGCCGGATCATGGGCCAGCCTCAACTGTGGGTCATGCGCCAGCCTGACTACCGTGAGCAGCGGGTCATGGTGATTGCACCTCACGCCGACGATGCCGAGCTGGCAGCTTTTGGTTTGTACAGCCAGGCCAAAGAAGCATGGATCGTGACCCTGACGGCAGGTGAAATCGAGGCCGAGCACTATCAACAGATGGGCCTTGGGCGCGCCGAAGCGGCTCGGCTCAAGGGCCGTTTGCGGGCCTGGGACAGTTTGGCAGTGCCACGCTGGGCCGGGGTGCCAGAAGCGCATTGCGCGCAGCTCGGCTATTTCTGCCTGCAACTGCCTGCCATGCAGGCGGCTCCTGACCAGCCGGTACCTTCACGCGAGGCCGACCTGAACGATACTCGCCTGTTTCGCCAGTTGAATACCTTCCCACTGCCGGGCGATCTGGACGGTGCGCCGACCTGGAACAACTTGCTGGCGGACCTGCGCGCGTTAATTCTGCGGGCCCGCCCTGAAGTGCTGGTGTTGCCGCATCCCGCCATCGACCCGCACCCCGACCATATTTGCTCCCATGCAGCCGTGATCGAGGCGCTTGACGGGCTTGAGTGGCAGCCGCAAACGGTATTGGGTTATGCCAATCACTTGCATGACAATGACCGCTGGCCAATGGGTAACAGTGGTGATGGCATTGCGCTGCCGCCGGTGTTCGACACCACACTGACGTTGCGGCCCCACTGCCTGTTGCTGAGTTCAGCACAGCAGCGTGACAAGGCGATGGCCTTGGGCATGATGCATGACCTGCAACCTCGTGCTGCGCTCAAGCGCCGCGTTCGTCGGTCGATACAGAAGCTCTTGGCTGGCCGAAAGCCATCACCTTGGGGTGAAAACGAGTTTTTCCGAAAAGCGGTTCGCCGCCATGAGCTGTTTTGGCGGCTCAACTAATAAGAAACACCGTAAACAGGGGCATAGCGTTGTCCTCTATCTCGACCTTTACATTGAGTTCCCCGTGATAAAACCATCGCCGCGTATTGTGTTTGTCATTCCATACTTCGGCCAGTGGCCGTTCTGGATGCCCTTTTTTCTGGAAAGTTGCCGGCGCAACCCTGACATTGACTGGCTGCTGTTCAGCGATTGTGGTGTGCCTGACAACCTGCCGCCTAACGTAAACATCCAGAGCATCAGTTTTGGCGATTATTGCCGTACCGTGTCAGCGCGTCTGAATATCAACTTCGCGCCCAAAGCCGCTTACAAGTTATGCGACATCAAACCCGCGCTGGGTTACATCCATGAGGACAGCCTGCAGGGTTACGATTTTTGGGCGTTTGGCGACATTGATCTGGTGTACGGCAACTTGCGCAGTTATTTCACGGCTGAGCGTCTGTCGCGCTATGACCTGTTTTCGACCCATGAACGCCGCGTGGCGGGTCATCTGTGCCTGATGCGCAATACCCGTTGCAAGCGCGAGTTGTTCATGAAAATCGAAAACTGGCAGCAGCGTTTTACCGATGATCAACATCATGCACTGGATGAAGGCGCATTCAGCCGCATCTTCTTGTGGCGAAAGAATTTTCCGAAGCCTTTGTTTGATCTTGTAGGCAAGTTCAACCCATTGCGCCGTACCAGCGACTTCACCGAGGCGTTCAGTACGCCGGGTGGCTGCATCAAATGGCATGACGGCACAGAAAATTTCCCGGGCCAATGGTTCTGGAAGAACGGCCAATTAACGAATGATCGTGACGGCGACCACACCTTTCCGTACTTTCACTTCGTCTGCTGGAAGCGCAATGAATGGGCGGCCTTGCCCATACCTGATCCCGTCACTGTCCAGCGATTGGCCGCTGAGCCATCCTGGATTATTGATGCCACCGGATTTCACCGGGGAGAGCTATGAAACGTTCCAAGGTTCTGCAGTTGCAGCCTGATTACAACGTCAAATCCCACGACTTTGCCGACCTCGCCGAGCAGATCGTGCGTGCCCTGCCCAGTGAGCGTTATGAGATTACCGCTGCTTTTTTGCGCGGACGTCCCGGTCCGGGCGAGCCTGTGAGCAAAGCGGATCACTCCGTGTACTTCGAATTCAGCGACAAGGCGCTCAAAGGCATGCGCATTCGCGCGATGTGGGCGCTGTATAAGTTCTGCCGCAAAGAGCAATTCGACGTCGTGATCTGCAACCGTTTCAAGCCAGTCAACATGATGTTGCAGCTCAATCGCTGGTTGAAAATCCCATTGTGCGTGGGGATTTCTCACGGTTTCGGTGAATACGATCGCGTCTATCGCCGCAGCCAGGCCAAGCGCCTGATCGATAAGGCATGGCGTTTTGTTGGTGTATCGCCTGCGGTCAAGCAATACCTGCTGGACTGCAAGTGCGGCTTTACTGACCAAAATACCTACGCGATTACCAATGCCATCGACATTGAACAGGCCGAAGCCTTGCAATTGCCACGTGTTCAGGCACGCGAAAAACTTGGGCTGGATCAAAATGCCCGCATGGTGGGGGCTTTAGGGCGACTGGTGCCTATCAAGGGGCATCGCTTCCTGTTACAGGCTTTTGCCGCGTTGAAAGACAAATACCCGAATGCGCAATTGGCGATCATTGGCGCCGGGCGAGAAGAGTCGCGCTTGCGTGAGCAAATTCAGCAGTTGGGCCTCAATGGTCGAGCGCATCTGCTGGGTTTTCAGGAAAACGCCTTGCAGTACGTGCGCGCTTTCGACATCTGGACCATGCCTTCACTGGCTGAAGGCCTGGGGCTGGCGTTGCTGGAGGGCATGAGCGGCCACTTGCCTGTGATTGCTACCGATGTGCCAGCAATGTTGCCGCTGATTCAGGGTGCTGGCGGGCTGGCCGTCAAACCCAGTGATGTCGCCACCCTGACCGCAGCGCTCGATCAATACCTGTCGCTGCCGGACGAAGCCCTGCGCGCCAAGGGCGAACAGGCTTACCGTTATTTGCAGGAGCACCATGACATCGAGGTGTTCCGCCAAGCGTATTTGGATTTGATCGACTCAGGCTTGAGTCAAGCTCGCAAGGAACGCTCATGACACACGCTCAACCCTTGGTGACGGTGATCATCGCCTCATACAACCACGGCCCTTATATCGAACAGAGCATTCAAAGCGTTCTGGATCAGACGTATCCGAACATCGAATTGCTGGTGGTCGATGACGGCTCTACCGACGATAGCGTGGAACGTATACAGCGTTTGCAGGCGGCCCATGGTTTTGATTTTCGCGTGCAACAGAACCAGGGCCTGACCAACACCCTTAATGGCGCCATTGCGCGAGCCAAGGGTTCATTGATCGTACCGTTCGGCTCCGACGACATCATGAAGCCGGACCGCATTGCGGTTCAGGTTGAGTACATGGACGGCAAGCCCGAGGTGGGCATTTGCGCGGGTAACATCGAACTGATCGACGCCCAGGGCAATTTGTATCCCGAGAAGCGCCAGCGTCGTGATGTTCCGTTTCGACGGCTGGACTTTGACGACATGTTCCTGGAACGCAAGCCATACCCGCCTGCCACCACTCTGATGATACGCCGCGAAGCGCTGGACAAAGTGGGGGGCTTTGACCCGAGCATCCGTCTGGAAGATTTGTACATCGAGCTGAAAATCACACACGCCGGGTACTTCATCGACGGCCTGAACGTGGTGATGGCGCAATACCGCAAACACGCGACCAACTCGTACAAAAACCACCGTTTCATGATCGATAGCATTCTGCGCATCTACGCCTTGTTCAGCGATCACCCGCTCTACGACGAAGTGCGGTACAAGTTTCTCAACTCCATGTTCCTGAAAACAGCTAACCGTGACCGGGCGCTGGCCCGCGAGCTGCTCAAGCAGATCCCGTTCAAACACTGGACCGGCAAAACTTGGCGCGGCCTGGGTCGTTTGTATTTTTCGCCGTTGGAAAAAAGCTGAGCGAATAGGGGACGTTATGGGATGGCTGGAGCGTTATCGGGAAAAGCGTGTCAAGCGCGCTATTCGAAAGCTGCCTAAAATTGAGCGGGGTGTAGCGCGTTTCAAGCAGCATTACCCTGATTACACAATGGGCTATGGCAGTTATGGGCTGCCGCAGGTGCACGACTGGAAGGAAGGTTCAACCTTATGCATTGGGGCTTTTTGCTCGATTGCCGAGGGGGTCAACATTTTTTTGGGCGGGCATCATCGTGCTGATTGGGTCACAACGTTCCCGTTTCCGGCCATGCTCAGTTCTGCGCAACATATTGCTGATTACAACGGAACCCGTGGCGATGTCGTGATTGGCAGTGACGTGTGGTTATGCTCTAACAGCACCCTATTGTCGGGTGTCACTATTGGACATGGCGCTATCGTAGCCGCCGGTGCACTGGTGACGCGTAACGTAGAGCCCTACGCGGTAGTCGGTGGTAATCCTGCGCGATTTCTGCGCTGGCGCTTCCCGGAGGAGCAGCGTCTGGCGCTGCTGAAAAGTGCTTGGTGGGAGTGGCCTTTGTCTGAGATCGAACAGGTGGTCGGTACGTTATGCTGTGACGATATTGACGGTTTTCTGGTCTATGCGAGACAACGCAGCGTTTAATCTGCGTTGTTGGTTTCAAAGGCCGGTTTTATGAGGGTATCGGCTGACAGATTTTCTGCGCAGCCACGACAGGAATCGCTTGCCTGCGTTGATGCCTGGCTTCTCGATCAGTAAAAACGTCACGCTGCTTACAACGATCAACAGGCAACTGCTTATGGCCGTGAGTATCAGGAAAACCCAAGGTTCCTTGGTATCGAACGGCATTGCCAAGGGCAGACGTTGCATCAGTAGCCAGATTATGAAGCCATGCAGCAGGTAGGTGCTGTAGCTGATTTCTCCCATCCAGCGAATACTTCGCAGTTTGAGTGCCCCAAAAAGGGTGTTGCCCGAGGCCACAATCGTAAAAAATACCGTCAATAACATCAGTGGAAAAATGGCGAAGCTTTTACGAAAGAGTAGTAGCTCAATAGCCAGCGCCAATAATGCAATCAAGCCTGCTTTCGGGGTCTGTCCCCAAGCGATCAGCGCTGGGTTACGTACCCAGTAGGAAGCGGCTACACCGCCCAGGAAGCTCATCAGGATGTGCTTCTTCAGCGAGTGTTCCCAGCCAATCACTTGATAAAGGGCATAGATGCCGATCAGGCACACTACCACCTGTAACCAGTGCTTTCTGTATAAGAACACTGCTCCAAACAGGGGTAATGCCATATAAAAGAACACTTCATAGTTGAGTGTCCAAGTGACATTGGAGATCAACATTCCCGTTTGAGGGTACTGGTTTATATCCGGACGATCGAAAATGAGCCATGCCAAGATTTGACGCAGCACTTCCCCCGGTGAGTCTTTGAGCTCCCAATCCTGAATGTAGAGAACGCTAAAGACCACAACAGCCAATAATGGCAGGTAAAGAGGATAAAGCCGGAATACTCTTGAAACCGCGAAAGCCAGCCAGTCGTGCTGGCGACCATGCTTGAGCAGGCGTCCCCAAAACAAAAAACCGGTGATCATAAAGAACAGAGCCACGCTGGCCAAGCCAATCTGCGTGTAAAAGTTACTGGGGGGAACATTGATTTCGCCCGTGTGCAAATAGACCCAGGTTATAGCGACGTGATGGACAAACACCCCGAACGCCAGATAACCGCGAAGCCCATCCACACCGGAAAAACGATTTTCACCAACATGTTCAAAATTTTCCCGGACTCGCGGGAAATAACGGAGCAACAACGCTGAAGTCGTAATAGCCAGCGCGTAAGCAATCACCGCCCATAACGGGTTGTTGCTCCCCAGGCTCAACTGACGTTGCTCCCACTTTGGCCCAGTTGTTCAATCTGCTGCTTCAAACGTCTCACGGCAATATCCGGCGCAAGGCTGGCGTAACCGTCGAGCAAGGCTTGCAGCTGCTCTTCGAACAGCCAGCGGCGGTCTTCAGGGTAACGTTGCATGTGGCGCAGGTTGCGTTGGCGTAATGCAAGCCTTAGTGGCGACGGGTAAAGGTGCAGATCGGCAATGTCGATCAGGCCAAACTCACCGTCGTCCATTAGCAAGACGTTGCCCAAATGCAGCGAGCGGAAGTAAACGCCTTGTTCATGAAGTCGTGCCAGAAACTTGCCGAAACGTTCTACCAACGCCTCCCGCATCGCGCCCGACCCCATTGACTGCATCACTTGACGCAGCGTTTGCCCCGGCAATGGCTGATACAGCACACCGCTGCTGCCATCGGCAAACTGATACAGATCGAGGATGGTCGGGGTGGTAATGCCCAGTGCTTGCAAGCGTTCGCTGTTGACCGCAAAGCGCTGCGAATAAGGATTGAAACTGCCAGAGGTATAGCAGCGTCGCTCGCGAAAGAGTTTGAGGAAACTGCCGTTTTCCAGTCGAAGCACTTTTGGCCCCAGACCGTCCTCTTCAATGACGTTGGCATTGACCTGAAGGGCGTTGAAATCAGCCTTGTTCACGCATTTGACGGGGCGATCGAGGATGGCCTTGAGCCGCTGGCCGACACTCAATGCCGCGATCAACGCCAGGGGAATCCATAGCAAATACCAGTGTTCTTTAGGGCGTGGCAGGATCCCGCCGCCCTCGGTCAGGGCAGCGCCAATGCCGTAAACCAGCCATGCGGAAGCCATGATGAACAATGGATTTGCCCGATGGCGCCAGCTGTTATACAGGCCCCATAGCTGCATAAACGCCCAAGGGATCAGGCCAACGATGCCCACGTAGTAGAGAACGCCCAAGGCAAAGTTATGCGGCTCGCTGAGAAAGTACCCGGAATTTTCAAGCTCCAGAGCCAGTGGCGCTTCATAACCATGGCCAAAGAATGGCTTTTGCCCGATCAGCTCAAGTGCCATGCCCCATAATTCAAAACGGAACGAGCTGCCTCGGCTGAAAATCATCTCGGAGAACAGCGCAAAAACCACAGCAGCGCCAGCGATGAGCATGCCCATCAACGCCAGGGAGCGACGATTCCAGCAAATGAAACTGAGCCAGATCATGCTCAATACCACCGCGACCAGCGGTGTTCTGGAACCCGTGGCAAGCAGGGCTGCAAACATGATCAGAAAGGCTGGGGCCGCTGCCATGACGGTGGTCAGGCGCTTGCTCGTCATCCCCAGCGTGAGCCAATACATGCAAAAGAACCCGAATGCATGGGAACTGAGGAGCGGGTTGTCGAAGGCGCCTGTTCCGATCATGCGCACGTCGGGCGAGTAGCTGCCGACAAATACATACAAGTTGTAAACCGTGATCCCGAGGGCAACGACAGCGGCGCCGAAGAAAACGGGTTGCAGGCTTTCGCTGCGGTATTTGACCAGCAGGGAGCAGCCCAAAAACAGCATCAAGATATGCAATGGTGGTTTTAACAGACCGAGGGGGCGGTCGCCAGTCGGGCTCCAGATCAGGGTGATCATTGCCCAGGCGATAAACGTCAACAGGCCCAGGATCAACGGTTCCTGAAGCAATGTCTTTATCTCCCGCGGTCGCAATAGTAGAGCGATCAGCGTTGGGATGCTGAACAAACCGTAATACAGTTTGTGGTGGATGCTGCGGTCGGGTACAAAATACAAATCAGATAGAAGCAAAAAAAGCCCGACAGGCAACAGCCACAGGCAAATGAAATCGAACATCCGATGTTTTGAGTAGCTCAAGTAACTGAATTGCATGCTGAAAGGTTCATTCCAGGTTTTGGATGGCCATAGTAACGTAATGGCCATTTAATGTCGTTTTAGGCGTCCTGTGAGACCTTGTCCCAACCGGCTGGCAGTACACCAGAGAAGCTGTGATAAAGTCAGCAACCTTTTTTCACAACTGTCGCGTGATATGACCGAATCCAGCCCCAGCTCAAGCGAATCGAGCTTGAAGATCTATCTGCGCCTCCTCAGTTATGTCCGGCCTTATATCGGTCTGTTTCTGCTGAGTATCATCGGCTTCCTCATTTTTGCGTCCACCCAGCCGATGCTGGGCTACATCCTCAAATACTTTGTTGACGGCTTGTCCAACCCTGATGCGGTGTTGTTCCCGTCGGTTCCTTACTTGCGTGATTTGCGCCTGCTGCAGGCGGTTCCGCTGCTGATCGTGCTGATTGCGGCGTGGCAAGGTTTCGGCTCGTTCCTGGGTAACTACTTCCTGGCCAAAGTCTCCTTGGGCCTGGTCCATGACCTGCGGGTTCAGTTGTTCAACAACTTGCTGGTATTGCCCAACCGTTATTTCGACAAGCACAACTCGGGGCACCTGATCTCCCGCATCACCTTCAACGTGACCATGGTCACCGGTGCGGCCACGGATGCGATCAAAGTGGTCATCCGTGAAGGCATGACCGTGGTGTTCCTGTTTGCGTCGCTGCTGTGGATGAACTGGCGTCTGACGCTGGTAATGATCGCCATCCTGCCGCTGATCGCAGTGATGGTCAGCACAGCCAGCAAAAAATTCCGCAAACAAAGCAAGAAGATTCAAGTAGCAATGGGCGACGTGACGCACGTGGCGTCCGAAACCATTCAGGGTTACCGGGTGGTGCGCAGCTTCGGCGGTGAGAAGTACGAGCAACAACGTTTCCTCAAAGCCAGTCAGAGCAACACTGACAAGCAACTGCGCATGACCCGCACCGGGGCCATCTACACGCCGATGCTGCAATTGGTGATCTACGTGGCCATGGGCATCCTGATGTTTCTGGTGCTGTACATGCGCGGCGACGCTTCGGCGGGCGACATGATTGCCTACATCACCCTGGCGGGCCTGTTGCCCAAGCCGATTCGCCAACTGTCCGAAGTCAGCTCCACCATCCAGAAAGGTGTGGCCGGTGCTGAAAGCATCTTTGAGCAACTGGACGAAAAACCGGAAGTGGACACCGGTACGGTAGAGCGTGACCACGTCAACGGTCGCCTCGAAGTCCGTCACTTGAACTTCACCTACCCGGACACGGATCGTCAGGTGCTCAAGGACGTGACGTTCACGGCCGAGCCGGGCCAAATGGTAGCGTTGGTCGGGCGTTCGGGCAGCGGCAAGTCGACGCTGGCCAACCTGATTCCGCGTTTCTATCATCACAACTCGGGTGACATCCTGCTCGACGGCATTGATATCGAGCAGTACCGCTTGCTGAACCTGCGCCGCCATATTGCGCAGGTGACTCAGCATGTAACCCTGTTCAGTGACACGGTCGCCAACAACATTGCTTATGGCGACCTGGCGGGGGCGCCGCGGGCCGATATCGAAAAAGCCGCGCGCGATGCTTACGCGATGGACTTTATCGAGCAACTGCCCCAAGGCCTTGATACTCAGGTCGGTGAAAATGGCGTGTTGCTCTCCGGTGGTCAGCGCCAGCGCCTGGCAATTGCGCGGGCCTTGTTGAAAAACGCCCCGCTGCTGATTCTGGATGAAGCGACCTCGGCCCTGGACACAGAGTCCGAGCGTCATATTCAGGCCGCACTGGATCACGTCATGGAAGGGCGCACGACATTAGTGATCGCGCACCGTCTTTCGACCATCGAGAAGGCTGACCTGATTCTGGTCATGGATCAGGGCCAGATCGTTGAACGTGGCACCCATGCCGAGCTGCTGGCGCAAAACGGTTACTACGCGCGCCTGCACTCCATGGGGCTGGATGCGCCCCTGACCTCGGGCGACATCGCCTGATCATGCGCGGGAGAAGGGCATGCCCCTCTCCCGCGTTTGCCCGTGTGTACGTCAATACGGGTGGTGTAAGTCACGTCTGATTCTCATTCCCCGCGATAAATACCGTGAACTGACCAGCGTTCACCCTGTGTTAATATCGCGCCCCTGTTCATTTTGTATGTGGGTTCTCCATGAAGTTGTCCATGCCGCGATTCGATCAAGCCCCTGTCTTGGTGGTAGGCGATGTCATGCTCGACCGTTATTGGCATGGCGGAACCTCACGGATTTCCCCTGAAGCGCCAGTACCGGTAGTCAAGGTCGAGCAAATCGAAGACCGTCCGGGCGGCGCTGCCAACGTTGCGCTCAACATTGCTGCACTGGGTGCGCCGGCATCACTGGTCGGCGTGACTGGCGATGATGAAGCCGCCGACAGTCTGGCCAATAGCCTTGAAGGTGCGGGCGTGCGCGCACTGTTCCAGCGTATTGCTCATCAGCCGACCATCGTCAAGCTGCGGGTCATGAGCCGTCACCAGCAATTGCTGCGCATCGATTTTGAAGAACCCTTCGCCACGGATGCGCTGGCATTGGGCGCTGAGGTCGACAAACTGCTTGAAGGCATTAAGGTGCTGGTGCTGTCGGATTACGGCAAAGGTGCGCTGAAAAACCATCAAGTGCTGATCCAGGCCGCACGCGCCAAAGGCATTCCGGTGCTGGCTGACCCCAAGGGCAAGGACTTCTCGGTGTACCGTGGCGCCAGCCTGATCACACCTAACCTCAGCGAATTCGAAACCATTGTGGGCGGCTGCACCGATGAGGCCGATCTGGTCGCCAAGGGCGCCAGCCTGATGGCCGATCTCGACCTGGGTGCGCTGCTGGTAACCCGTGGCGAGCACGGCATGACCCTGTTGCGTCCGGGCTTCCCGGCCATGCACTTGCCAGCCCGTGCCCGTGAGGTGTTTGACGTGACCGGTGCTGGCGATACCGTCATTTCTACCCTGGCGGCCGCCATTGCGGCAGGTGAAGAGCTGCCCCACGCCGTTGCGCTGGCCAATCTGGCCGCCGGCATTGTGGTTGGCAAGCTCGGTACGGCGGCCATCAGCGCGCCGGAACTGCGCCGCGCTATCCAGCGCGAAGAAGGCTCAGAGCGGGGTGTATTGAGCCTGGAGCAACTGCTGCTGGCTATCGACGATGCACGTGCCCATAACGAGAAAATCGTGTTCACCAACGGCTGCTTCGACATCCTGCACGCGGGTCATGTCACCTATCTGGAACAGGCCCGTGCCCAAGGTGATCGTTTGATCGTCGCGGTCAACGATGATGCGTCGGTGAGCCGCCTGAAAGGCCCTGGCCGTCCGATCAACAGCGTTGACCGGCGCATGGCGGTACTGGCCGGGCTGGGCGCGGTGGACTGGGTGATCAGCTTCCCTGAAGGCACTCCAGAAAACCTGCTGGCTCAGGTCAAGCCCGACGTGCTGGTCAAAGGTGGCGACTACGGCATTGACCAGGTGGTCGGCGCTGACATCGTGTCGGCCTATGGCGGCACGGTGAAAGTGCTGGGGCTGGTTGAGAACAGCTCGACCACGGCCATCGTCGAGAAAATCCGCGGCCAGTGATGCAAGCGATCTCACCAAGGCTCTCTCCCTTCAGGAGAGGGTCAGGGTGAGGGGCTTTTGCGCTTCACTACTTTTCTGAACATCTGCCGCGCTTTTCCGGTCAGGCGTTTAAGCCTCGACGCTTTGTCCGGTTCGCTCAAGCCCTGCTGTTTGAGCCAGTCCTTCCAGCGAATCCGCTCTTCGCGCACGACCCAGCCTTCCTGACGCGCAAAACTCTCTGCCAGATGCAGCCCACGGGTACTTGCCGCGTGCAATTTGTCTTTGCTCAGGGTGTACAGCTCGGCGCATGGCTGGCCATCAGTCAACGGGATCAGGTACAAATCAGGCCGTTTGCGATCAAGGCGCGCCACCAGTTGATCCCCTTCCAGCCGTTCATCGACATGAAACAGGCTCAAGGATTTGGCTTCTTTGGGCACTTCCAGCCGCAAGTCATAGACCAGTTGCAGCGAAGCCGTCGGTAAATGCACGTACGCCCGTGGACGTTCCAGTAAGGGCTGGCTGCCACATCGCACGGGACGCGCCGCGCCCGAGTTGGGCGTCAGGCGAAAGGGCAGGGCTTCGCGGTAATGCAGCGCGCTGATGTAGGGGGCGGGCAACCATGTCTCGTTGAAGCGCCCGCCCAGCCAGCCTTCGGGCGTTTCCAGCAAGCATTCTTCGGCCACTTCCTGAATGGCAGTGTGCAGTGGCAGATTCACCTCGTGCGCCGGGACGTAGCCAGAGATCAGTTTGAGCACCACATCGCCACGATCCTGACGACGCTGGCGCACCAGTACCCAGTAATCGCGACCTTGCCACTGCAATGTCAGGCGTACAGACACACCCAGATTCGCCAGCTCCAACCCGAAGCGTTGAGGGTCGGCCACCTCGACTGGGCGGCGCTTTTGCAGGATTTGTGCAAAGTTGAGCGGCATGCCGACGCTTTGATAACTCAAGCCTTCGGCCGTGGCCTCAACGAAGAGCGGCAGGGTTTTGAAGTCGCTGGGATTTTTGCGGATAAGCGAACGCGGCATGTCGGCTCCTTCTTGCGTCGGGGTCGGCCGCGTCGGCGGCATCAGGGTGTGCGCAACACCTGCGCAACCGTTGCCACGTTGTGGGCCAGGTGCAAGGGATTGATCGTGCCGACAATAGCACTGGCAACCCCATCATGGCCAAACACCAGTTCGAAACTGGCCCGCACCGGATCAACCCCCGGGCTCAAGCAAACGTGGCCACTGGCGAGGGCTTTTTTGACCAGAATCGCTTTGCCATGCGCTGCCGCGTAATCAATCACTGGCTTTTCGGCCTGCTCATTCAGGTTGTACGTGACCATGGCGCAATCACCGGTTTGCAGCGCTTTCAGTCCGCCTTCAACGGTTTTGCCTGATAGGCCAAAACCCCGAATCTTGCCCTCACGCTTGAGTTCGGCCAGTGTTTCATAGACCTCGCCGTTGTTAAGAATGGCCAGATCATTGCCATCGGAATGCACCAGCACCAGATCAATGAAATCGGTCTCTAAACGCTGGAGGCTGCTTTCCACGGACTGACGGGTGTGGGCAGCGCTGAAATCATGGTTTGACTGACCGTTGACGAATTCTTCCCCGACCTTGCTGACGATCACCCACGCCTGGCGTTGCCCCCGCAACAGCGGTCCCAGCCGTTCTTCACTGCGGCCATAAGCGGGTGCAGTGTCGATCAGGTTGATACCCAGGTCGCGGGCGAGTTTCAGGAGCATGCGCGCTTCGTCATCATCCGGGATCTGAAAACCGCTGGGGTATTTCACCCCTTGATCACGGCCCAGTTTGACGGTACCCAGTCCCAGCGGGGACACCATCAGGCCGGTACTGCCCAGCGGGCGGTGCAGGTCGTGCAAGGTCGGTTGACTCATGGCAGCAGTTGCTCCCATGGGGTCTGGCCCAGAGGAGGGCGCGGCAGCTCTGGCAGGGCAGGAGCGTTACCCGGCTTGATGCCGTCCTGCGCCAGGGCTTGCAATACCCGGTCCGAGAAGTCCGGGGCCAAAGCCAGTTTGGTCGGCCAGCCCACCAGCAAACGGCCCTGATCGGCCAGAAATGCGTTGTCCGGGCGCACCAGGCCTGATTGCGCGGGCTCGGCACGATTGACCCGCAGCGTGGCCCATTGCGCCTGGCTCAGGTCGACCCACGGCAGCAGGTTGCCCAGCTCTTTTTGCGCCACGGCGATTTGCGCGGCCGGCTCACGGGCCACACCTTCCGCCTCGGCAATATCACCACCCAAGTACCACACCCATTCGCCATTGGCGGCTGGGTGTGTGGTCACGGTAATACGCGGCTTGGGGCCGCCGCCCAGGCAGTGCGCGTACAGCGGCTTGAGGCTTGGGCCTTTGACCAGCACCATGTGCAGCGGGCGCAACTGTTGCGCCGGAACACGGATACCCGTACTGGCCAGCAACTCGGCGTTCCCGGCCCCTGCGCTGAAGACGATACGTTGCGCGTGGATGTTGCGCCCGTCGACCTGCAAGCCCACCAGCTCGTTGTTCTCAAACCACGGCTCGATGGATTGTCCGGCCAGCAAGCCATCACCTGCGAGGGTGGCCAGGCGTTCGATCAGGCTGGGCACGTCGACCACCAGTTCGGCCAGGCGGTACACCTTGCCCTTAAAGCGTGGGTCTTGCAGGGCAGGGGGCAATTGGTCGCCCTTGACCTGATCGACACGCCCGCGCACAGCCTTGCTGGCAAAGAAGCTGGTGAGATTGCCCGCCAGGGTGCCCGGCGACCAGAGATAATGGGCTTGGGAAAGGATGCGAACGCCGGTTAAATCCAGCTCGCCGTCACCGGCCAGCGCTTCACGCCAGCGACGCGGCATGTCGGCAATGGCTTCGGAGGCGCCGGTCAGTGCGCCGTGCAGCGCGTACTTGGCGCCGCCATGAATGATGCCTTGAGACTTCACACTTTGGCCGCCGCCCAGGCTCTCGCGCTCGACTACGATCGTCGAAAACCCCTGTTTGCGCAGGCGGGCATTGAGCCAGAGGCCGGCGACACCAGCGCCGACAATCAGCACGTCGGTGGAAATTACAGATGGCATGGGCGACCTCAGCGTTCAAAGACAAGGCCGGGAGTATACATCGTGATCGCGCCTCTATCTTGAGCAGGGCGACAACGCATCGACCAGCGTTAATGCCCCGCTGTTTTGGAAAATAACTGAATCACCACCACGCCCAGCACAATCAGGCCCATGCCGAGCATGGCCGGTACATCGAGCTTTTGGCCGTAGATAAACAGCGCGGCGATGCTCACCATCACGATCCCCATGCCTGCCCACACGGCGTAGGCAACGCCCACCGGAATCGTGCGCACCACCAGCGTCAGCATCCAGAACGCTGTGGCGTAGCCGGCAATGACAAGGATAAGGGGCAGGGGCGTGCTGAAGCCTTTGATCGCTTTCATCGATACGGTGGCAATCACTTCAGCGCAAATGGCGATGGCCAAGTAGTAGTAAGCGTTCATATTGGAATCCTGAAGGTGGGGCGCAGCAATTTAACAGCACGGCATTCTAGTGGTTGTAAAAGTGTGTAGTGGTTTTTTGTTGCCCCTTGCGAGAGCCATGTTCGGTGCCATCATCGTAGGTGTCGTTTTCAAGTAAACTCCGCGCCCATGAATAGAACTCTCTACACCTTGCTGTTTCATCTGGGGCTGCCGCTGGTGGCGATTCGTTTGTGGCTGCGGGCCCGCAAGGCGCCTGCGTATGCACAACGTATCGGTGAACGGTTCGCCCTGAACCTGCCCGCGCTGCAGCCCGGCGGGATTTGGGTGCATGCCGTGTCCGTAGGGGAAAGCATTGCTGCCGCGCCGATGATTCGGGCGCTACTCAAACGTTATCCACAGATGCCGATCACTGTGACCTGCATGACGCCGACGGGTTCAGAGCGGATTCAGGCACTGTTCGCCGATGAGCCGCGCATTCAGCACTGCTACCTGCCGTATGACTTGCCTTGGGCGGCGGCGCGCTTTGTGTCGCGGGTGCAGCCAAAACTGGCCGTGATCATAGAAACCGAGCTGTGGCCCAACCATATTCACCAGTGCGCCAAGCGTGGCATTCCGGTGGCGCTGGCCAATGCGCGGTTATCGGCGCGTTCGGCCAAAGGCTATGCACGTTTCGCCAGGCTCACTCGGCCCATGCTTGAAGAGATGAGTTTGATCGCGGTGCAGACGCAAGCCGAAGCCGAGCGTTTTCGTCAGTTGGGCGCGCGGCCTGACTGCGTGCAAGTGACCGGCTCAATCAAGTTCGACCTGACCATCGACCCGCAGTTGTTGATCAGGGCACGTGAGTTGCGTACGCAGTGGCACGCCATGGAACGTCCGATTTGGATCGCCGCCAGCACCCATGAAGGGGAAGACGAAATTATCCTCGCGGCCCATCGGCAATTGCTTGGGCATTACCCCGATGCGTTGCTGATTCTGGTCCCGCGTCACCCCGAGCGTTTCAACCGCGTTTTTGAGCTTTGCCAGCGCGAAGGTTTCAACACGGTGCGACGTTCTACGGCCGACCCGGTTGGCCCGCAGACGCAGGTGTTGTTGGGCGACACCATGGGCGAGTTGCTGTTTTTGTACGCGCTGGCAGACAGCGCATTCGTTGGCGGCAGTCTGGTGCCCAACGGCGGGCATAACCTGCTGGAGCCTGCTGCGCTGGGGAAACCGGTACTCAGCGGGCCGCACTTGTTCAACTTTCTGGAAATAGCAACGTTGCTGCGTGATGCAGGTGCGTTGGAGGAAGTGGACGATGCCCAAGGATTGGCCGTGGTCGTTCAACGGTTGTTCGAACTGCCTCAGGATGCGCAGCACCGGGCGCAGGCCGGCCTGAACGTGATGCTCGCCAATCAAGGCGCCTTGCAGCGTTTACTGGACGGATTGGCGCGTTTGCTGACCCGCTAATCCGTCCAGGCCGTCCAGGGGTAATTGCTTTTAGTCTGCCAAGGGCAAGAACCAGCGCTCTGCCAGTGCTTTACCGATTTGGCCACGGTGAATTGTCACAACCGCTTGCTCATTTTGTGCCGTGTTGAGTTGTGAGAAGTAGCTCATCGTGCGTTGTTCTCGGGTTTTCAGGTGAGCCACGGTGTACACCTCTTTGGGGGTGTCAGCGCGTTCATAGTGAAAATGGGCATACCACAAAGGCGTTTTTCCCGGTTCGCTGATGGCGTATTCCTGGATGTAATCCTTGCGCTCGCCGGATAACGGAACGCGCTGCCCCATGCGGGATATCTGCACACGTCTCTGGTCCAGCAAGAATTGCAGGTTGCCGTGGGTCGGCGGCAGCTCAAGGCAGAGTTGAAGACGCAGCGCCTTGCCTTCCTGATCGAGCTGTTGGGCAGCCGTATGCATGTCGTTGACCAGTATTTGGTCGGCGGGCAGGCGCGCGGCTTCGGGTTGCTCCAGCCACGCGGCGTGTAGTTCGTCCGCCAATCTGTCGAACTTCGTTGCTTCGTGGCTGAGGATTTCCTCTATTTCCTGCGGGTGTCGTGTCTGGCGTTTGTATTGCTTCACCTTGCGTTGGATTTGCTCAAACATGCCGAACAGTTTTCGGGCTTGGCCTTTGATGACTTCCAGGCTGCGCTTGGGCGTGGGCGCAATGTGACGTGGCGATTTTATTTCGACCCATTCGTCTCCATGTTGCGTATAGGTCGACAACAATTTGTTGTCGTACTCTGCACGTATTTCAACCACCTCAATGGGCCACTCCCCGCCCGCAGGGCGCACGCTACCAATCAAACTCCCTTTGCCGCGGGCATTGATCACTTTGCGTTGTGTCCTGCTGGTGGCGGAAGGCTGGCGTCTACGGATTTTCTTGCGGGGTTTTGGCGGCGGTTTGATTTCTGCGGCCAGTTGCTCGGTGGCTTCCTGATACAGCTCCGTAATCAGTTGGCGCAGTTTGCTGAAATATTCGATATCCAGCTCGTCGCTGTGGATCAGCCCGATACCTTGAACAGCATCCAGCGCCTGGCCGTAGTGCTCCACCAGGCTGTCCAGTACCTCGAGGCGTTTTCCAGGTTCAAGTTCTAGCGTGTTGAGCTGATTATGGGTATGGACATATTCCCTGACGGGGTCGATGGCATTTTCCAGGCTTTCTTCAATCTTGAAGCTGACCAAGGGTTTAGCACTGGCGAGTTTCAGGCAACTGAGCTGGAAGTTTTTGAGTGTCAGGCTGGTGAGTTCATGTTCGGACAGGTTGGCCGTTAAGCGATTTGCGGCCTCGGAGCCTGCATTGCTCAGGTTGTTCAGTTGGTCGAGGATACTGGTTCTTTGAGCGAGGCGTTCGATAGCGCGTTCATTGATTGCAATCTGCTCCTTTGCGAACTGCAAAATCCCTGCCGGGTCGGCTTCTGCGGCCGCTGTGGCTGCCTGTGGGGACAGAGGTGTTGCGAACTGGGGCCACTTTCTGGCGGCAATTCGTTGCTCGGTCGCTATGCTCGACAAGCCCGTGGCGCGATTATCGAACGCCTTTTCCAGCAACCCGATGACAACCGCCTCGCTCAACGGAATTTTCAGCTCGATACGCTCGTTGATACTGCCGATGAGTTCTTGATAGGCCATCATTTCTTGCGACAGTGCCATTTCAAACCGTGCACGAAACTGTTCAAGCTGCTCAAAAGTAAAACGCGGGTCATTGCTCGCGCGGACATAGAACTGCTGGGTTTTAAGGACATTGTCGTAAAGCGTTCTCTCTTGCCCGTAAATGGTTTGCAAAGTGGTATTCAGCGCTTCGATTCGTGCCTGCTTTTGGTGCTGATACGCGGCGATACGCCTGGGCGGCATGCCGCCGTTCAGGCGCAGACGCAAGTCCAGTGCCCACGTGCCATTCGCATCAGCGCGAATGCCGGGCCCACGTGTGTTGCTGTCTGAAGGCGCAACGATGGTGGCCCTGCCATCAGCTTCCAGTTCAACCTCGTACAACGCTTGATCGATCTCGGCGTGCCATTTCTGCTGGATGCGGTACAAGCCTTTACTCGCGCCATAGGTTTGGGGGGATGGCAGCGTCGCCGGGCGCGTGACTTCAAAGGTGGCCAGCCGTGCGCGTTGGCTGCGTGTCAGGCGGTTGCTTGCGTTGGCAAAACTGAAGTCCAGGAGCGTGCTTTGAGGGTCGGGGTATTCACCTGGTAATCGCACGGGCCCAGAACGTACGGGGATGATCTCAGGCTCTGGCCACTCGGGTACTTGAGGGCTCATGAGGAGCGGGTGCAGGCTTTCAGCCCTGAGGGCGTCGATTTGTGCCGGGCGTCCGGGTTTGCTCCCGGGAGCCATATGCAAGAGCAGCATGCCCAGATTGATGAGCACGTCGACCATCGCCAGTTCCCGTTCTGTGGGGGAATCGCTGGCGAGTGCAGGGATGTCTTGCGTCGCTGAATGCGCCAGGCTCAATAGCCATCCGGTCAACATAAAGGTGCGGGGTAAGCCGGGTAGAACTAACAGGCTGTCAAAAATCAGGCCACCGCCTTGCAGCAAAACACGCCAGCGGCTTTCGCTGTTCGAGACCGAGTCAGCGTCTGCCTGATCCACCAGTGCTTTGGCGTTACTGCCATAGAGGTAGAGCATCACTTGGCCATTATGCAGGTAATGCAGTAACTCGTTGCTGGTGCCGTTGGTGGCAAGCGAGGCAGGTGCGGGCACTTCGATTGGTGCGAACTCATCGCCTATACCGAATCGTACGTAATGGGGCTCTTTGAAGCCGCCGTTGTCGTAGATCGGACGGGCGCTGTCACTCAGCCAGGTCAGCACACTGTTTTGCAGCTCTCCGGGTTCCGCCAGCGCGCTGAGCAATGCGTCACGGGTCGCGAATTCGATCAGGGATTGCGCATAAAACGGTCGATAAAGCAGGTGAGGACCCACTGCAATATTGACGGGTTCGATGATGAACATGTTGCTGACGATATCCGGCGTGGCCTCATGTTCGCGGATCAAGGCCAACTGGCGGATGACAACCGTTTGCCCATCGATGATCCGGTCGGCGGGAAGGGTTTTCACCAATGCGGCGACATAACGGGCGCCAAGCGACG
This sequence comes from Pseudomonas sp. WS 5078, assembly GCF_012985745.1. Lineage (NCBI taxonomy): Bacteria > Pseudomonadati > Pseudomonadota > Gammaproteobacteria > Pseudomonadales > Pseudomonadaceae > Pseudomonas > Pseudomonas sp. WS 5078. Next base: position 68,955 of record NZ_JAAQWX010000005.1, read on the forward strand.
TGACGCCGCTTTCTTTTTTCAGGCTCAATTCCAGCGCGTGCAGAGGCAACTGAACCCGCAGGTATTGAGCGTACAGACGCTCGCGCTCCTGGGCGTCGGGTGTGTCACTTAACAGCAGGCTTTCAAGGCGTTTGGGGTAGGCCTCACCGATGTTAGCCTGCTCGATCAGGCCGCTGCGTCGGGTGATGTAGGCCGGTGTCAGCCAGGCTGGCAGCTCAAGCCCGCGGCGATGACGCAGTGTTAATCGGCCCGTGGGGCGGCCTTGCAAGTTCTTCAGGGCCAGATCGGTCAGGCTCATGGTGACCGGCTCTTCGATGCCCACGGCGCCCGGTAACCCCACCACGCTATGAAATGTCAGCTCAATGTCATCAGGGGCTAATTGCGCATCAAATGTTTGACCCTGGCTTTCTGGCTCGTACTGCAGTTTGTCTCTGAACAGCAGCTGTTTGAGAGCGTCGACGGTATACGTGCGGACATCGCTGATGCCGCTCAAGAACGTTCTGCCTTGATGGCTTTTTTTCGTAGATGCCAGCGCCAGGCTGAAGTGGCGATAAAGCGCCTGATCCGAGAAAGACGCTGTTTTCAGCCAATCCGGCAGGTGTTGTTGGAGTGAGAGGAGCAGCTTGGGGTCAACCGGCTGGAACTTGAGATACCCCGTCGAAACGTTGGTCATGTCTTTATAAACTTCCTCTAACTGAGCCCAGCCGATGCTGGCAGGCAGTTTGAGACGGTTCAGGTTTTCCAGTTGACGATTCAGGAGGGTGGCACTGCGGATTTCGAAGACGTCACCTTCCAGTTCAAAGCGTTCGAACTCGATAGGTTGGGTAGGTTTTGGCAGGCCCAAGATACGGCCAGCCTTTTTAATAAACGCGTCCAGGCTACTGAATAAAGTCAGGGGGCCTGTTGCAAACCAGGCGATCAATTGACCCGGACCTTCGATGAGCATGATGGTACTGAGCCGCGACGTGCGAGCGGGTTGGGTCAACGTGGCCTTGACCAAGTAGACACGGGCCGCTTTTTCACCATATTGGGCAACCCTGTCCTGTCGTACGGGGCAGTCCAGCAGTTGCTTGATCAGTGCGCGATGATTGTCGTTCAAGTTGTCTTGTTGGGCCGCACTCAAACTCAACATGTCTTTGAGCAGAAGACTGAACCATTGCCAGCGACTGCTCCCGGTATTGCCCCGCGCTGACCAGAAGTCGCTTAACGCGTTTTGTAAGCCGATGGGCACACGCCAGCTCAATTCTTCGATCAGGGTTTTGACGATGTGCATGTCCAGTACGCCGTTGGCAGGCGCGAGCCATTTATAGGGTTCGTCACAGAGGTAGTAGGGCTGATTGTTGCGGGGCGTAACATCCAGCTCGCTACCACTCCCCAGGTAATCCATCACCTTGGGCATCAAGAGGTGAAAGTCCCACCCCGTGGTCGTGCGCGGTATCGCTAGGTGAGTGTTTTGCAGGTCGAAGACGAGGGTCGGGTATTTTTCTTTGAGGGCGGCTTCCAGCATTGTGCGCACCACCGTCTGCAGATCAGGCGGGTTGGCGAACTGAGCGTTGATGGCGCTTGCGACAGGGGTGAGGGGGTCTGTTGTCGAGGCGAGGGCAGAGGATGTTGACATGAGCGTACCTGTGTTGAGTTCCAGAGGTCACACGACCGGTGCCGTATTAAGGGCGGGAATACTCAAGCGCAGGTGGTAGCGGGATATGACGCAGACGCTGTGGTCGCAGCCGGTGAGCTGCGACCACACGGCGCAGACTCAGTTGCCGGGCGAGCGCATGTTGGCTTCGGCGGCTTGTGCCAGGTCGGGCGGCAGGAAGTCTTTATCGGGGTTGTAGTCGGCTTTCAGGTAGCGCGACAGCGCCTCCAGATCACCGGGGTTCAGCGTACCGGCGACTTGCTTGAGGCGCAGGTTGTCGAGGATGTAGTCATAACGGGTGTTGTTGTAGTCGCGCACGGAGTTGTACAGCTGGCGCTGGGCGTCCAGCACATCAACGATGTTGCGCGTGCCCACCTGATAGCCGATTTCGGTGGCTTCCAGCGCGCTCTGATTGGAGATGATCGACTGCTTGCGTGCCTGTACCTGCTCAACGTCGGTGTTCACCGCGCGGTGCAGGTTACGGGTGTTCTCGACCACCTGACGGCGCAATCCCTCACGCTGTTGCTCGGTCTGATCAAGGCGTGAATACGACTCGCGCACTTGCGAGCTGGTCAGCCCGCCGCTGTAGATAGGGATGTTTAGCTGAATACCGATGCTGCGTTGAGAGACATCACCGCTGTAGCGCTGCTGCAAGGCATTGGGGTTGCTCAAGCCGAAACCGTCGTTGTCGCCGGTCTTGTATTGCGCCACCGCGTCGAGTGTCGGCGCGTGGCCTGCTTTGCGTTGCTTGAGGGTTTCCTGAGCGGCATCCACGGCAAAGTTACTGGCCAGCAGATTGAGGTTTTGCTGCGCTGCCGTTTCAACCCATATTTTGGCGTTGTTCGGGGAGGGCGGCAGGATAGGCAGCGTGTGGCGCATGCCTTCAATCGCGTTGTACTGACGGTTGGTCAGGGTGATGAGCGCCTCAAAGGCATCATCGACCTGACGCTGCGCGACGATCCGGTTAGCCCGCGAGGTGTCATAACTGGCTTGGGATTGCAGCACGTCAGTCTTGTCTGACAGGCCCACGTCAAAACGTTCGCGGGATTGATCCAACTGGCGCTTGAAGGCCGCTTCTTCGGCCTTGGTCGCGGCCAGCGTGTCTTGGGCGCGCAGTACCGAGAAATAAGACTCGGCGGTTTGCAGGATCAGGTTTTGCTCCGTGGCTGACAGTTGCAGCGCTGCCTGCTCATTGACCGACTCTGCCGCTTTTAACTGGAACCAGCGGTCGATCCGGAAGATTGGCTGCGCCAGCGTCGCTTGATACACCACAGCACTGCGCGTGGTGGTCAGCGAAGGCTGATCGATGGACGTGCGCACACTGCTCGACTCGGCCCCCCCGGAGAGGTTGGGCAGCAAGCCAGCGCGGGCCTGTGGCACCACTTCCTTGCGTGCGGCGTAATCGGCACGGGCGGCTGCCAGGTCGGCGTTGTTGTCCACCGCCTCGTGATAAACGCTGACCAGCCCTGTCTGGCTGGCCAAAGGGGCCTGGGTTTCCATGGCCATAACGTTGGTCGCACAAGACACGGCGATAGCCAGTGAGAGTTTGCGCAGCATGAGCGATCCCTAGTTCAATAATGCGGAGAAAATAAACTCCCGAGGCCTCGTGTGGCGCTCGTGGCGTCAAGACGTAGCGAGTGTAGTAGCGGTGACACCTTGCAACAATGCCGTTGTTGCGACTTTTCTCACGCTGATTATTCCGGGGTTGGCGTTCTGCCTCAGTCTTGTCTAGACTGGCCGGGTTCTTGTCGGGGTGCCTTGCTATGAGGCTGAGATCGAATAATTTCGGATCCCGTTGAACCTGATCAGGTTAGCGCCTGCGTAGGGAACAAGATTTCTCGTCTCCCGGCGAGTCCTCTTGAGTACCGTCCGGGATCGATTGTTCAAAAAATGATCAATCGTTCGAGGCCGTGACTCAGCACCCAGTCCTTGGGTAATTCCGTACTTATTTCAGGTTCTCCCTCCGACAATCCGCCTGGATGCAGTCTGGAGAGCCGTGATGAGTACAAAACCAAAAAACGCGATCAACCTCAGTGATTCGGCAAAAGTCGATGAGCAGTCGGTCAAGCCGTTTACCCGCTCGCAAAAAGTCTACGTACAGGGTTCGCGCCCGGACATTCTGGTGCCGATGCGTGAAGTTAGCCTGGATGTTACACCCACTGATTTTGGCGGCGAAATCAACGCCCCGGTATTGATCTACGACACCTCGGGCCCGTATACCGACCCGTCAGTGCAGATCGACGTGCGCAAGGGTCTGGGTGATGTGCGTTCGGCCTGGATCGACGACCGGAACGACACCGAGCGCCTGCCGGGCCTGAGTTCGAACTTCGGGCAAATGCGCCTTGAAGACGCTGAACTGACCACACTGCGTTTCGCCCACGTCAAGAACCCGCGCCGGGCCAAGGCCGGTGCCAACGTTAGCCAAATGCACTATGCGCGTCAGGGCATCATCACCGCCGAGATGGAATACGTCGCCATTCGCGAAAACATGAAGCTGCAAGAGGCACGGGCCGCGGGGTTGCTGGACCAGCAACACGCGGGCCACAGCTTCGGTGCCAATATCCCGAAAGAAATCACCCCCGAGTTCGTGCGCGAAGAAATCGCCCGCGGCCGCGCCATCATCCCGGCCAACATCAACCACGTTGAGCTGGAACCGATGATCATCGGGCGCAACTTTCTGGTGAAGGTCAACGGCAACATCGGCAACAGCGCACTGGGTTCTTCGATTGAAGAAGAAGTGGCCAAGCTGACCTGGGGCATTCGTTGGGGGTCGGACACCGTCATGGACTTGTCCACCGGCAAGCACATCCACGAAACCCGCGAGTGGATCATTCGCAACTCGCCGGTGCCGATTGGTACGGTGCCGATTTATCAGGCGCTGGAAAAGGTCAACGGAGTGGCCGAAGACCTGACGTGGGAGCTGTTCCGCGACACCCTGATCGAACAAGCTGAGCAAGGCGTTGATTACTTCACCATTCACGCGGGCGTGTTGTTGCGCTACGTGCCACTGACGGCCAAACGCGTGACCGGCATCGTGTCCCGTGGCGGCTCGATCATGGCCAAGTGGTGCCTGGCGCACCACAAAGAGAACTTCCTCTACACCCATTTCGACGAAATCTGCGAAATCATGAAGGCCTACGACGTCAGCTTCTCGCTCGGCGACGGCCTGCGTCCGGGGTCGATTGCCGATGCCAATGACGCGGCGCAATTCGGTGAGCTTGAAACCCTGGGCGAGCTGACCAAGATCGCGTGGAAACACGATGTGCAGTGCATGATCGAAGGCCCCGGCCACGTGCCGATGCAGTTGATCAAAGAAAACATGGACAAGCAGCTGGAGTGCTGTGACGAAGCGCCGTTCTACACCCTCGGCCCGCTGACCACGGACATTGCGCCGGGCTACGACCACATCACCTCGGGCATTGGCGCGGCGATGATCGGCTGGTTCGGTTGCGCCATGCTGTGCTACGTGACGCCCAAGGAACACTTGGGGTTGCCGAACAAGGATGACGTGAAGACCGGGATCATCACATACAAAATCGCGGCCCATGCCGCCGACTTGGCCAAAGGCCATCCGGGGGCGCAAATCCGTGACAACGCCTTGAGCAAGGCGCGTTTCGAGTTCCGCTGGGAAGACCAGTTCAACCTCGGGCTGGACCCTGACACCGCGCGCTCGTACCACGACGAAACCCTGCCCAAGGACTCGGCCAAGGTCGCGCATTTCTGTTCGATGTGCGGGCCGAAATTCTGCTCGATGAAAATCACTCAGGAAGTGCGCATTTACGCCGCTAATCAGCGCATCGACGCGATTGACGTCGACGTTGCCCAAGGGCTGGCCGAGCAAGCCGCGCGCTTCAAGCAGGAAGGCAGTCAGCTGTACAAAAAAGTGTGATGTAAGCGCAATCGCTGCCGGGGCAGCGTTGCTGCACCTCGTCAGCGGTTTGTTTGCGCCGTTGTTTGGCGTGGTGCTAGTGGATCACTTCATTGTGCGCAAGCGCAGTGCGCAGGTCACCCCGGCCCTGTTCCGCTGGCCGACGTTGTTGGCATGGTTGGGCGGGGTAAGCGTCTATCACCTGCTGGCCAGTGTGGCACCCGACATGGGGGCGACGTTGCCTGCGTTGCTGGTGGCCGCGATGCTGCACTGGGCTTTTGGGCGTCGCCGCTAAAAGCCCCTGACCCCAACGCTCTGCTGTCGGGAGAGCGTTGGGTCGTGGCGCTTACCGCTGTGCAGGGAACCACTCAGGCTTGAGAATCCCGTTGAGGCGCGAGTAAGGGATTTTCAGTTCGACATGACCTTCGGAGTACGGCGCAATGCTGTACACATCGTACTTGAGTACAACATTGTCCTTGAGCAAGGCCACGTGCGGGGTCTGCTGGAACGGCCAAGTTTTTACATATTCAGGATCGTTGCCAAAGCGGGTGCTGATCAACCAGTTGTTATGCGCGACTTTGCCTGCGGCCCAGAAAGCTTTTTCCTGACCCGGAATCAGCATGTCCTGCAAGGTCACTTCCCGCTGATCCTTGTGCGAGTAGTTGATGAACCCGCGGCCCGGCATGCCATGTGCGCCACCGGTGTCCAGGTAGCTCGACAGCTCCACAATCACGAGGTCGTCATGCTGCTCACGTACCTTGGCCTGCAAGTAGCTGCTGTTGCGGCTGTCAGCGGTACGCAAAAACTGCTCGCGGTAGGCATTGAGGGACGGCGCCAGTTTGTCTTCGGGGGAGTTGACGGTCATTTTCAACAGGCGGCTTTCGATCAGTGCGTCCAGTTTGGGATCGCCCTGCGGGTGCACGGTGTCGATATTCACCAACGGGCAGTCCTGGCCCTTGCAGCCGGCCTTAAGCTGCTCCGATGCGTCAGGAGTGAAGGTCAGCGGTTTTGGTGCAGACGCTTGAAATACGCTTTGGCACGCGCCCAGGGTCAGGGCGATGCAGGTCAGGGAAGCAAACTTTAAAAGCGACATGGTCGTCCTTCATCAACAAAAGAAAAGCAAAGTTATGGGGGTTTGACTGCCTGCGAGGGCATCCGTTCGCCACTAAGCTTAAAGGTGCCAATTAGAGTTGGTTTACAGGTGATCCGTCTATCCCTGTGTCAGAAAAGTGGCTGCATCACGGCGCTTATGCGCGTTAGGATGCGCGATGCCGCGGGCCACCCCGGCAGCCATTTGCCAGCAAGAGGTTTGAATGACGGATATCACCAACGCTACGCCCAGCAGTGTCGAGATCGTAAAGCGCGAACAGTGTTTCAAGGGTTTCTATCAGCTGGACCGCGTGCACCTGCGCCACGAATTGTTTGCCGGTGGCATGAGCCGTGAGATCAGTCGTGAAGTGTTTGTGCGTCATGATGCGGTTTGCGTGTTGCCCTACGACCCACAGCGCGACGAAGTGGTGTTGATCGAGCAGTTCCGCGTCGGTGCCATGGGCAAAACTGAAAACCCTTGGTTGATCGAACTGGTGGCCGGTTTGATCGACAAGGAAGGTGAAAACGAGCCTGAACACGTGGCTCACCGTGAAGGCGAAGAAGAGGCCGGTGTGACGTTCACGTCGCTGTGGCCGATCACCCGCTACTTTCCGTCACCGGGTGGCAGCACCGAATTTGTGCACCTGTTCTTGGGGCGTTGCAGTACGCACGGCATTGGTGGCTTGCACGGCCTTGAGGAAGAAGCGGAAGATATTCGAGTGACGGTTTGGGCGTACGAAGATGCGCTACAGGCATTACGCGATGGTCGAATTTCCAATGCGGCAAGCATCATTGCCTTGCAATGGCTGGCGCTCAATCGCGCCGAGGTGAGGGGGTTATGGTCGTAAACGGGGTGCGCGACCGTTATCGGGTCGATCTGATTGGCTTGCAGGCTGCCTGCGAGGCCAATTACGCGCGCCTGATGCGTTTGTTGCCCGACATGCGCGAGCAGCCTGATGCGCGGCGCATTGCCGTGACCCAGGGCGATCAAATGCTCGGCGTTTTGACCCTCGAAGTGGTACTCGACTGCCCCTACACCAGCACTTTGCGCGTGCGCCAGGAACACAGCTTGCCGTGGTTGCCGGTGCCTGAGTTGCAGGTGCAGGTGTACCACGACGCACGCATGGCGGAAGTGATTGGCGCCGAGCATGCACGACGCTTTCGCAGCATCTACCCTTATCCCAATGTCGCCATGCACCAGCCGGACGAAAAAGCCCAGCTCAACGTGTTTCTGGGTGAATGGCTGAGCCATTGCCTGGCGTGTGGTCATGAATACGCACAAGTCAGATAAAGACGAAGTGTCCAGTCGCTGTCCATGAACGAGGCTGTGATCGGCAGCGCAAGCAGGCTAATGGCATAATCGCGCCATTCATCGACTTCTCCCGGGAGAGCCACCTTGCCGAGTGTTTCCACCCTGACCACTGAAGACCCGGTGCTGCTGGTGCAGCTCTCTGACAGCCACTTGTTTGCTGACGCAAACGGCTCGCTACTGGGGCTTAACACCGCTCGCAGCCTGCAGCAGGTTATCGACTTGGTAGGGGCCGAACAGCCGTCTGTCGACGTGCTGCTGGCCACCGGCGATCTGGCTCAGGACGGCAGCGTCCAGGCCTACCAATATTTTCGCCAGGTTACCGCTTCGCTGGCGCCAGTGGCGCGCTGGATTCCCGGCAATCATGACGATGTGCAGCAGATGCGCGAGGCGGCCATTCAAAGCCGTCTGATGGACCCGCGAGTGGATGTGGGCAATTGGCGTATCACGATGCTGCACTCCAACGTGCTGAAAAAAAGCCATGGTTATCTGGAAGACGACCAGCTTCAGTTGCTGGCGCAATCGCTGAGCGAAGCGCCGCAGCGTCATCACCTGATTGGCCTGCATCATCATCCGGTCCCGGTAGGTTGCCAATGGATTGAGCCGATCGGCTTGCTTAACGCCGAAGCATTTTGGGCCGTGATCGACCGCTTTCCTCAAGTCAAAGCTGTGCTGTGGGGGCATGTGCACCAGCCTTTCGATCAGCGACGCAAGGCAGTCAGGTTGTTGGCCACGCCTTCAACGTGTTTCCAATTCGCGGCGAACAGCATGGATTTCAAGGTTAGCAGCGAGGCGCCCGGCTACCGCTGGATACGCCTCAATCCTGATGGCACTTTGCATACCGGGATCTCGCGAGTAGCGGACTTTGACTTTGAACCTGACTACAGCACGGACAAATATTGACTACTGGACAAACTTACAGATGATGGGTCGAGTCATTCACCCCGAGTCAGGCTAAACTGCGCGTCTTTCTCAAGGCTGTGTCTGGCTGAATTTGTACTCGGGAGTAATGGCATGTCGGGTTCCATCTTGTATATCCACGGATTCAATAGTGCGCCCGAGTCGAAGAAGGCCTCGCAGTTGACGTCGGTGATGCAGCGAATGGGCCTTGGCGAGCAGTTACGTGTGCCTGCCTTGCATCATCACCCGCGTCAGGCGCTGGCACAGCTGGAAGCGGCCATCGGCGAGCTGGATAGCCCGTTGCTGGTGGGGAGCTCCCTCGGCGGCTACTATGCGACGTATCTCGCTGAGCGCCATGGCCTTAAAGCCTTGCTGGTGAATCCGGCCGTCAGCCCGCACCGCATGTTTGACGGTTATCTGGGTACTCAGACCAACCTGTACAGCGGCGAGACCTGGGAGCTGACCCACGATCACGTGAACGCCCTGGCCGAGCTTGAAGTCGCAGCTCCACGTGACCCGCAGCGCATTCAAGTGTGGCTGCAAACCGCCGATGAAACCCTCGACTACCGCTACGCTGAAAAGTACTACGCAGCGTGTGCCTTGCGCATTCAGGCCGGGGGCGATCACAGTTATCAGGGATTTGCCCGGCAACTGCCTGCGTTGCTGAGCTTTGCTGGAATAGCAGCAGAACAGTACCAAGCCATCGACTTTGCAGCCCTGTGAGGCACCCGTCGAATGGCCTTTATTTTCTTCATTTACGACTGACGACGAGACCCTATGGCCACTCCCAGCGCTAGCTCTTATAACGCCGACGCCATCGAAGTCCTCTCGGGCCTCGACCCGGTGCGCAAACGCCCCGGTATGTACACCGACACCAGTCGGCCCAACCACCTGGCCCAGGAAGTCATCGACAACAGTGTCGACGAAGCCCTGGCCGGTCACGCCAAATCGGTCAACGTCATCCTGCACGCCGACCACTCGCTGGAAGTCAGCGACGACGGGCGCGGCATGCCGGTGGACATCCACCCCGAAGAAGGCGTCTCAGGCGTCGAGCTGATCCTCACCAAGCTCCACGCGGGCGGTAAATTCTCGAACAAGAACTATCAGTTCTCTGGCGGCCTTCACGGCGTGGGGATCTCGGTCGTGAACGCCTTGTCGACCCAGGTTCGGGTCAAGGTCAAGCGTGACGGCAACGAGTACCAGATGACCTTCGCCGACGGCTACAAAGCCACCGACCTGGAAGTCATCGGCACCGTGGGCAAACGCAACACCGGCACCAGCGTCTACTTTGCACCGGACCCGAAATACTTCGACTCACCGAAATTCTCGGTCAGCCGCCTCAAGCATGTTCTTAAAGCCAAGGCCGTCTTGTGCCCCGGCTTACTGGTCACATTTGAAGACAAAAACACCGGCGAAAAGGTCGAGTGGCATTACGAAGATGGCCTGCGCTCCTATTTGGTCGATGCGGTCAGTGAATTCGAGCGGCTGCCAGACGAGCCCTTCTGCGGCGCCCTGGCAGGCAATAAAGAAGCGGTCGACTGGGCGCTGCTGTGGCTGCCAGAAGGCGGCGACAGCGTTCAGGAAAGCTACGTCAACCTGATTCCAACGGCGCAGGGCGGGACCCACGTCAACGGTTTGCGTCAGGGCCTGCTTGATGCAATGCGTGAATTTTGTGAGTTCCGCAGCCTGCTGCCGCGTGGCGTGAAACTGGCCCCGGAAGACGTGTGGGAGCGCATTGCGTTCGTACTGTCGATGAAAATGCAGGAGCCGCAATTCTCCGGCCAGACCAAAGAACGCTTGTCGTCCCGTGAAGCCGCCGCGTTTGTTTCCGGTGTGGTCAAGGACGCTTTCAGCCTGTGGCTCAACGCGCATCCTGAACTGGGCATGCAGTTGGCAGAGCTGGCGATCAACAACGCCGGACGCCGTCTCAAAGCCAGCAAAAAGGTCGAGCGCAAACGCATCACCCAAGGGCCAGCGTTGCCGGGCAAACTGGCTGACTGCGCGGGCCAGGACCCGATGCGCGCTGAACTGTTTCTGGTGGAAGGCGATTCCGCCGGCGGTTCCGCCAAGCAAGCGCGGGACAAAGAGTTTCAGGCGATCCTGCCCTTGCGCGGCAAGATCCTCAATACGTGGGAAGTCGATGGCAGCGAAGTGCTGGCCAGTCAGGAGGTGCACAACATCGCCGTGGCGATTGGCGTGGACCCTGGCGCAGCGGACATGAGCCAGCTGCGTTACGGCAAAATCTGCATCCTGGCCGACGCCGACTCCGACGGTTTGCACATTGCGACGCTGCTCTGCGCGTTGTTTGTACAACACTTCCGGCCGTTGGTGGACGCCGGCCACGTGTACGTAGCGATGCCGCCGCTGTACCGCATCGATTTGGGCAAAGAGATTTTCTACGCCTTGGATGAGGCGGAACGTGATGGCATTCTTGACCGTCTGGTGGCCGAGAAAAAACGCGGCAAACCGCAAGTCACGCGATTCAAGGGCTTGGGTGAAATGAACCCGCCGCAACTGCGCGAAACCACCATGGACCCCAACACGCGTCGTCTGGTGCAGCTCACGCTGGAAGACTTCGCCGCGACCTCCGAGATGATGGACATGCTGCTGGCGAAGAAACGTGCGGGCGACCGCAAGACCTGGCTGGAGTCCAAAGGTAACCTGGCGCAGGTGCTGGCCTGATGCGCAGAGCCTTTCTGGCGCTGCTGATGCTGGGCACCACGCCGCTGATGGCTGAAACATGGCCTGAACTGGTGTTGGCGTCTGAACACCCGGTTGAAGGGATGCGCGGCGGCAATTTGTCGGGCTTGGCGATGTGCCAGGGCGAAGTGTGGGCTGTGTCTGATCGAGATGATGATCAGATCTACCGACTCGACACCCGTTATCCCGAGTGGCTGGCCGAAGCGGTGAAAATCCATTTACCCCGGCCGCCGCAAAGCGGTTTGCCGTGGGGTGTGCGCATGATGGGCAAAGCCATCAGCCCGCTGCGGGGTGGCGATCTGGACTTTGAAGGCATCACCTGCGACGCGGCGGGCAACCGTTACGTGGTCAGTGAATCCCATGCGAGCGTGCTGTTGATAGCGCCGCAGGGCAACGCCTCATGGCTGAAAATCGACGCCGGTCTGGTGCGTCAGGCGCGGGCCAGCGGCATGCTGCTGCATTTCAATGCCTTGTTTGAAGGCATTGCGATCAACCCGCAAGGCAACCAGATCTGGCTGGCGGCAGAGCGCGAGCGCCGTGGCTTGCTGACCATCCGCAAAAAACAAAGCGTGTGGGACTGCGAAGACGGCTGCGTGATCATGAGTGAAGCGGGGCCGGAACAACCGCCACCGCAACTTAAGGCCAAACCGCAGGCCAAGGATTTCGCCGATCTGGCGGTGTTCGAGGGCAAGCTGTTTACCCTGGAACGCATGGCTTATCGCGTGTGCCGCCGCACGCCTGCGACCGGGCAAGTGGAGCGTTGCTGGTCATTTGCCGCTGACGCGCTGACCGCGCCGCGCCGTTACGCGTCGGCTTACGGGAATGCCGAGGCCTTGAGTGTCGACGCCCAAGGTGCCTGGATCGGTGTCGACAATGGCGATCACGTGCGTGCCGATGGCGAGGCGCGCCCGGTGGTCTGGCGCTTTGCGGCGCCGCCGGGTGGCTGGAGCGCCCGGTCATGAGTCAGCAACCACCGGGCAAGCGTGCCGGTCGTGTACTGATGATCGTGGCCTGGTGTGCCGGTTTGTACCTGGCGACCCAATTCTTCGGGCGTTGGGAACAGCGTCAGGAAAACCCCAACCGCGAGGTGGTCTCGGAGCAGGGCGAAGGCTTCGTCGACGTCAAACTGCAAGCCAACGTGCAGGGGCACTTCGTCGCCAGCGGCCGTATCAACAACGTGCCGGTGGAATTTTTACTGGATACCGGGGCCACCGATGTGGCGGTCCCGCTGGATTTGGCCCGGCAACTGGCATTGCCCAAGGGCGTGCCCGTGACCCTGAACACCGCTAACGGGCGGGCGCAGGGCTATCGCACGCAAATCGACCGTCTGCAACTCGGCGCCATTGTGTTGCGCAACGTGCGCGCAGTGGCTGCACCGGGGCTAGAAGGCGAACAGGTGCTGCTGGGCATGAGCGCATTGAACACACTTGAATTCACCCAGCGCGGCGGCACCATGCTGCTGCGCCAGACAACGAACTGAATGAGGTCCGCATGAGCGACTCCCTTGATCTCAGCCTGGACGGCGTAGAACGCCGGTCACTGGCCGACTTCACAGAACAGGCCTACCTCAACTATTCCATGTACGTAATCATGGACCGGGCCTTGCCGCACATTGGCGACGGCCTCAAGCCCGTACAGCGGCGTATCGTCTACGCCATGAGCGAGTTGGGGCTGGACGCCGACGCCAAGCACAAGAAATCGGCGCGTACCGTCGGTGACGTACTTGGCAAGTTTCACCCCCACGGCGACTCGGCCTGTTACGAAGCCATGGTGTTGATGGCACAGCCGTTCAGCTATCGCTACACACTGGTTGACGGTCAGGGCAACTGGGGGGCGCCGGACGATCCCAAGTCGTTCGCTGCCATGCGTTACACCGAAGCGCGTTTGTCGCGTTACTCCGAAGTCCTGCTCAGCGAGCTGGGTCAGGGTACGGCGGACTGGGTGCCGAACTTCGACGGTACGCTGGACGAACCTGCTGTGTTGCCCGCACGTTTGCCGAATATCCTGCTCAATGGCACCACCGGCATTGCCGTGGGCATGGCCACCGACGTGCCGCCGCACAACTTGCGAGAAGTCGCCACCGCCTGCGTGCGCTTGCTCGACGAGCCCAAGGCTACGGTTGAACAACTGTGCGAACACATTCAAGGCCCGGACTACCCGACCGAAGCCGAAATCATTACCCCGCGTGCCGACCTGCTGAAGATCTACCAGACCGGCCGTGGCTCGGTGCGCATGCGTGCGGTGTATCACGTTGAAGACGGCGACATTGTCGTCACCGCCTTGCCGCACCAGGTCTCGGGTGCCAAGGTGCTGGAGCAAATTGCAGCCTTGATGCAGGCCAAGCCGACCAAGCTGGCGATGGTGACTGACCTGCGTGACGAATCGGACCACGAAAACCCGTGCCGCATCGTCATCATTCCGCGCAACAACAAGGTCGATCTCGACGAGCTGATGCAACACCTGTTCGCCGTGACTGATCTGGAGTCCACGTTCCGGGTCAACATCAACATCATTGGCCTGGACGGCAAGCCGCAGTTGAAAAACCTGCGGGCCCTGTTGGTGGAATGGCTGGAATTCCGCATTAACACCGTGCGCCGCCGCCTGCAGTTCCGCCTCGACAAAGTCGAGCGTCGTCTGCACCTGTTGGACGGTTTGCTGACGGCGTACTTGAACCTCGATGAAGTGATTCACATCATCCGCACCGAGGAGCACCCCAAGGCCGAATTGATTGCACGGTTTGCCCTGACCGAAACCCAGGCCGACTACATCCTCGACACGCGCTTGCGTCAGCTGGCCCGTCTCGAAGAGATGAAGCTGCGGGACGAGCAGGATGCATTGCGTAAAGAACAAGCCAAGTTGCAAGCGTTGCTCGGCAGCGAAGCCAAGCTGAAAAAGCTGGTGCGCAGCGAGCTGCTGGAAGATGCCAAAACCTACGGCGATGACCGCCGTTCGCCAATCGTGGCCCGTGCAGAGGCCAAGGCGCTGTCGGAAAACGAGCTTGTTCCGACTGAGCCGGTAACCGTTGTGCTGTCTGAAAAGGGCTGGGTACGTTGTGGTAAGGGTCATGACCTCGACGCGACCGGCCTGTCCTATAAAGCGGGCGACGGCTACAAGACCGCTGCGGCGGGGCGTTCCAACCAGTTTGCGGTGTTTATCGACTCCACCGGGCGGAGTTATTCCGTGGCGGCGCACACCCTGCCATCGGCCCGTGGTCAGGGCGAACCGTTGACCGGTCGCCTGACGCCGCCACCGGGAGCCAGCTTTGAATGCGTGCTGTTGCCTGAGGACGATGCGCTTTTCGTCATTGCCTCCGACGCAGGTTACGGGTTTGTGGTTAAAGGTGAGGATCTGCAAGCCAAGAACAAGGCGGGTAAAGCCTTACTCAGCCTGCCCAAGGGCGCCAAGGTCATGCAGCCGCGTCCGGTCACCGATCGCGAGCATAACTGGCTGGCGGCCGTAACGACGGAAGGGCGTTTGCTGATCTTCAAGGTCAGCGACCTGCCTCAGTTGGGCAAAGGTAAAGGCAACAAGATCATCGGTATCCCCGGCGATCGCGTAGCCAGTCGCGAAGAGTACGTGACCGATATTGCCGTGTTACCTGACCACGCCACGCTGGTGTTGCAGGCGGGCAAACGCAACCTGTCGCTCAAGCCTGATGACCTCGAACATTACAAAGGCGAACGTGGACGTCGGGGCAATAAATTGCCCCGTGGTTTCCAGCGTGTAGACGCGATGTTGGTAGAAACGCCCAATTAAGCCGGTTTAGAGCACCCGATCTGCGTTTTTTCGCGTAGATCGGCTTTGCGGCGCTGGAGTCGGGCTGGATATTCGCGGATGATATGGCGCACTTGCGGCACCGCCCCATGGCGCTGTGGCCAGCGACTTTTTCGAGAATCACACTGTGGCGCGCCTGATGGCTGCCACCTGGATGGAATGATGAACGTTCTGCGCCTTCCTTTAATTGCGTTGCTGACCGGTGTGCTCGGCCTGGCGGGGTGCTCCACGCATCAGCCAGCTGCCTTGTACCAGCTGGACAGCGGCACTCCCGGTCAGCCCGCGCAAAGCGCCGGCATGGCTGTGGTACTCGGCCCGGTCACCGTGGCTGACTACCTGCAACGTGAAACCCTGCTGCAACGTCAAACCGACGGCAGCCTGAGCGCGGCCACCGATGGCCGTTGGGCGGGTAGCCTGTCGGCTGATATCGACCAATTATTGCTTCGCCAACTGGCCTGGCGCCTGGACAGCCAGCGCGTGGTGTTGGCCCCGGCGCCTGCGAGCTTCGCCCCTGACGTCCAAGTGCTGTTGTCGATCACGCGTCTGGACTCTGGAAAAAATCAGCCAGCCATCCTCGATGCGCAGTGGCGTCTGCTCGACCGTCGCGGTCAGGTGCGTGACAACCGCATGGTGCATCTGGAAAAACAGCACGATGGCACCACGGCCTCTCAGGTCAAGGCGCAAGGCGAGTTGTTGCAACAGTTGAGTCAACAGTTGGCTGTGGCCCTCAAGCCGTTGGCCAACCAGCCGCCATTGGTGGACGCCCGTAAACCGGAGCCCAAGCCAGCCCGCAAGGATGAATCTGACAAGCCGCGCATTCCGATGGCTTCCCCGATTCGTACAGACATGGAAGTGTTCCGCTTCTGAGTCAGTGGCCAATAAAAAAATCCCGCGAATGTGCGGGATTTTTTTTGCAGGTCAAAATTGCTTCACTTCAACCCTCTTCCTGAGGGTGAGGGCATCTGTGAATTTACCCGCGCTTCTCGTGCATGCGTGCCAGTTGGCGTTCGAGCATCGACGGGTAGGGCTCCATCAGGCGCTCTACACAGCACGCTCCTTCAGGGCTGGCAATCGGGCGGATGCGGGCGCGCTGGCGAATCAACGCGTCGTCACTGATTTTGCGCTCGACCAGCAACAAGTTGCGGCTGTGCTGTGACAGCGCCAGCGCGTCTTGCGCGGTTTCAGTCAGTAACAAGTCGATCTGGCTCATGCCTGTCAGGCCTTCGCCCAATACCAGTCCCAATTGCAGTTGCAAGGTGATGCCACTGTCTGCCACTTCGATTTGCAAGGCGTGACCCAGTGCGCGCAACAGCTCACCGCAGCAAATGGCGTTGGTCAGGTAGTCGTCGCCGCTGTCTTCGCTGTGGAACAGCATCAGCGTGCTGCCATCGTTGAGCGTGTGCAGCTCGCTGTCATACAACGAGGCGGCTTGCTCCAGGCAGTCGCGATAGCGTTCGAGCAACTCAGTCAGGCGCGCGCGCGGCAAGCGGCGCAGTTGGTCCTGTGCACCCAGTTGCACGGCCAGCACAGCGCTCGGCTGCGGAGCGGATGGCGCGGCGGGCTGTGGTTTGGCCAGTGTCGCCGGGGTGGCACTGCTGGAATCGCGCAGGTCGGCAAACGGGTCTTCGTCGTTCTCGTCTTCTTCAGCATGAACCACGTGCCGCGCGGCCGCTTTAGGGGCGGGCGCAGCAGGCGCTTCGTCAAAGTCCGGGTCGCGCAGGTTGCGCACTTCAAACGCGGGCTCTGGCTCGTTGTCTTCGTAGTCGCTGTCGTCGTAATCCGGCTCGGGTTCTGGCTCGGGTTCCGGCGCAGGCGGTGCCAGGCGGGTGTGAAGCTGGCGCGCCAGATCACCGATCTCATCCTGGCGGTTAATCGCCGGGGTGTAAGGGTCGGGCTCACGCAGCCACACGCGCAGTTGCAGCAGCGGGGTGGAGATGTGACGGCCCAGACGCAGGCTCAAAGCCAGGGCAAGAGCCAGCAGAATGGCGCTGAGGATGCCCATGCTTTGCAGGCTGATGGTCATCGGTTGCTGGAACTGATTCATGTCGAGGCTGATGCGCAGATGCCCGGCGGTCACGTCCTGGAATGTGATCTTGGTCTGGTACATGCCTTTGGCTTCGCCCAGCAGGCCGTTTTTCGGACGTTCACCGGCTTCTGCGAGGATGCGGTTGTCAACGCTATAAATAGCTGCGTGCGCCACCAACGGGTTTTTCGTCAGGTTATTGAGCAGCACGTTGAGGCTGAGGATGTCATTGGACACCAGCAGCTCGGTAGCGGACGTCGCGGTTTGCGTGGTCAGGCTCTGGCCCAGGGCGTCGGCCTGATCATGCATGGCCTGCTTGAATTGCAGGCCCATGACCACGGCATAAATCACCAGCGCCAGGGCGACCAGGATCACGTTATGGCTGGCAATGCGCAGAGCAAGCGGAATGCGACGATCGCGCAGGGCCCGGAAGATCAGCAGGAAGAAGTTATCGGTTTTGACAGGCGATGGCCGGTTCACTGAGCGCGGCTCTTAGTCCGTTAAATTGGTGCGCAGTATAGCGAGCGGCCCACAGGCGGCAAAGCCTTGGCGATGCCCGATGGTCACTGAAAGTGGGTAGAATGCGTTTTTTTTAGCGAATGGGGGTGTGCCTTGCGCGAAATCGTCTTGATAAACATCACGGGTGAGGACCGTCCGGGTCTCACTGCGGCCATCACCGGTGTGTTGGCCAACAATGGTGTGAACATGCTCGACATCGGCCAGGCCGTCATTCATGGCGTTTTGTCGTTGGGTTATCTGGTTGAAATCGAGCAAGCCGATCAAGTGTCGGCCGTGCTCAAAGACCTGCAACCCTTGATTGCCAATGAAGGGCTGCAACTGCGTTTTGACCCCATTAGCGAAGCGCATTACCAGCGTTGGGTGAACGAACAAAGCCAGAAGCGTCACGTGGTGACATTGATGAGCCGCCGGGTCACCGCGCAAGAACTGCTACGAGTGACATCGGTGATCAGCCAGCACGGTTTGAACATTGAACAGACCGATCGCCTGTCCGGCCGTGTGCCGCTGGATGCGCCAACCCGATTGAGCAAGAGCTGCATCGAACTGCGCGTCACGGGCGAAGTCGCAGACCTTGAAGCCTTGCGCGCCGAGTTCTTTGAGTTGTCGCAGGCGCTCAACATCGACATCGCCTTGCAAGAAGACACCCTGTTCCGTCGTAACCGCCGCCTGGCAGTGTTTGACATGGACTCGACCCTGATTGAAGCCGAAGTCATCGACGAGCTGGCGAAAGCCGCGGGCGTGGGCGATAAAGTGTCGGAAATCACCGAGCGCGCCATGGCGGGTGAGCTGGACTTCAAGGCCAGTTTCAAAGAGCGTCTGGCATTGCTCAAAGGGTTGGACGTAGGCGTGCTGGATGCCATCGGCGCATCGTTGCGCTTGACCGAAGGCGCAGAAGTGCTGTTCGCCGAACTCAAGCGTTTGGGCTACAAAACCGCGATTCTGTCCGGCGGGTTCACCTATTTTGCCAAGCAGTTGCAGGCCAGACTCGGTATCGACTATGTGTTCGCCAATGAGCTGGAAGTGGTGGACGGCAAAGTGACCGGCGTGGCGGTTGAGCCGATTGTCGATGCGCAGCGCAAAGCAGACTTGCTGCGTGAACTGGCGCAAAAGGAAGGTTTGAGCCTGGAACAGACCATTGCGGTCGGGGACGGGGCCAACGATCTGGCCATGCTGGCCATCGCGGGGCTGGGGGTCGCATTCCGTGCCAAGCCGTTGGTGAAGAAGTCGGCCAAGCACGCAATTTCAACGCTGGGCCTGGATGGCGTGCTGTACCTGTTGGGGCAGCGCGACCGCAATAGCCAAGGCTAAAGCGCCATTGGCGTCGCTGCCGCACCTTGCAGCAGCGACGCCACGCTTTACTCGCCGATCTTCTGACCCATCATCACCGGCGAACCCGCCGTCAGCTCTTGCGCCCATTTCACCTGTTCTGGCCCGAACAACACAATGGCGGTCGAACCCAACTTGAAGCGACCCAGCTCGGCACCTTTTTCCAGGTGGATCGGCGCACGCGCAGCTTCATCGTAACGGAATGTTTTGAGCTCGCGCTTGGGCGGCGTGACCAAGCCTGCGAACACGGTTTCAATCGAAGCCACAATCATCGCGCCCACCAGCACCACGGCCATCGGGCCGCGCTCAGTGTCGAAAATGCACACTGCGCGTTCGTTACGGGCAAACAGTTCCGGCACGTTTTCAGCCGTGGTCTGGTTGACCGAGAACAGGCGGCCCGGCACGTAGATCATTTCGCGCAGCGTGCCGGCCAATGGCATGTGCACGCGGTGGTAGTCCTTGGGCGACAGGTAAATGGTGGCGAATTCACCGCCCATGAACTGCGAGGCCACGGCCGGATCGCCGCCCACCAGTTCCAGCACGCTGTAGCTGTGGCCCTTGGCCTGGAACACGCGACCGTGTTCAATCGCGCCCAGTTGGCTGACAGCACCATCGGCCGGGCTCAAAATGGCTCCTGGCGTCGGGTCGAGCGGGCGTGCGCCTTCTTTCAGGGCACGGGTGAAGAACGCATTGAAGTGCTCGTAAGCAGTGATGTCTTCAACCAGCGCCTGAGACATGTCCACTTGATAACGCTTGGCGAACCAGGTGGTGAACGCATTTTTGAACCAGCGCACGCGGCACTCGGCAACGCAGCCAGCCAGGCGCGACAGCAGGTGGTGCGGCAACAGGTACTGACTCAGGAGAAACAAACGTTTTTTCATGACGGGTCCTTAATGTTTGGCAGGCAGCTCGACGGGGGTGTCGGGGTGGTTGCCCCATTCGCCCCAGGAGCCTGCATAGCCTTTGACGCGCGGGTAACCGAGCGCCTTGGCCACCAGATACGTAAAGCCAGAACGATGGTGAGTCTGGCAGTGGGTAATCACTTCTTTGTCGGGCGTAATACCCAGATCTTCGAGGATCTGCGGCATGTCCTTGCGGATGCGCAGGTTGCGGGTTTTATCCATGCCTGCGGTCCATTCAAAATTTTTCGCGCCGGGGATGTGGCCGCCTTTCGCCGCCAACACTTTTTCGCCGCTGTACTCGGCGAAGCTGCGTGCGTCCCAAATGGCCAGATCTGCAGCACCCAACCGGCTTTGCAGGTATTCGCGGGTGGCAGTGGGTTCATCGTGCAGAGTCAACGAGACCTGTGCGTTTTTAGGCGTCGGCACCTCGGTCGATTCGCGCAGGCCATCGGCGATCCATGCGTGAATGCCACCGTCCATATAGTGATAAGCCTTGTGCCCGATCACATCCAGCAACCAGATAAACCGGCCAGCCCAACCGCCGCCTTCATCGTCATACACCACGTAAACGGCGTTTGAGCAGTGCCCCAATTCGCTGAACAGTTTTTCGAGCGCTGCTTGAGTGGGCAATAAACCCGGAGCAGGCGGCAGGCCGAGCTGGGTGCGCTTGGGGTCCACGAAGCGCGCGCCTGGCACGTGGCCTTTGGCGTAGCGTGCCTCGCTGGTCAGGTCGACAATAATCAGGTTTGGTGCGTCGAGCCGCGCATACAGGTCGCTGGGCTCAATCACCAATGGCAAGCCAGAGAAGTCAGGCATGTGAGGTCTCCAGGGCGAAAAGGGGCGGATTGTAGCGCAAGCGTCAGCGTCCGCGCGTGGTAAAGCTGTTGAGCGCTTTTTCGATGCACTGCACGGTTTTGCCGAAGGCCTGCACGGTGGTCTCCGAAAACGGCCCGCCGCCCTGATCGGCCAGCACCAGCATCACCATCCGGCCGTGGTTACTGAGCGAGCGCAACAGCAGGTGCTCGCCGGGGAACAGGTTACGCAAACTCTTGGGTAAGGCCGCTGAAATTTGCGCATTGTTCTCTGGCGTCAGGCGAAATTGTGCAGGTTGTGCCATCAAGCGCTGCAGGACTGCGCTCTGGTTGATTTGCAGGCTCAAGTCGAAGGCTGCCTTGGGCAGGCCGGCAATCTGATGCACGCTCAGGCTGGTCGATGTTTTATCGGCCATCAATAGCAGCACGCGGCGCATGCCGCAGGCCACCAGCGCATCACGGGCGCAGGTGGTCAGGTGCATCGAATTAGTGAACGAACTCGGTTCGGCCAGCAGTTGCCTGCATTGCTTGCGCCACACCACCAGCGATTCGGCCGACGGCGGCGGGGCAGGCAACAAACCCCGGTGCATGCGCCGCATGCCCCATGGCCACAACAGCGATTCGGCCGGGTGCCAGAGGTCGGGCATCGAGTGATAACGTGCACTGCTGGCCGCATTCTGGTGGACCAGTTGTTGCAGTTCTTCCAGTGGCATTTGCAGGTACAGACTGGTCAGGTATTGCCAGCGCAAGTTGTGAGGTGTATCCCATGCTTGCTGGGCTGAGAGTGCCAGGCCATTGGCCAGCAATACCGTATTCGAGGGCTGATTCAACCAGCGGCGCAGGGCCGGGTCAGCGTCCAGGCGTTGCTGCTGGCGCAAGCGATGATGATTGTCGCGGGCAATGTGCAGCACCTTGACCAAGGTGCGCTGCTCATCGGTAATGACGGCATAACCCTGCAACACCCACTCCGGCAGTCGCCACAATTGCGCCAGTGCGCGGCATATTTCAAACAGGCGCACGCCGAACAGTTTTAGCTCCACCTTGCTTGCGCATTCACCTTTGTGAATCACACGCAGCTCCCACTCTTCGAGCTGTTCGGGGTGCGTGAGGGCCATCGCCCACAGCGGCGACAGAAACAGTAGGCTGCCCCAATAGATTTCTTGCCACAGGCGTGCCAGACGATTGCCAAACAGGCCGCTGGCTTGTTGCGCAGCGTGCTGACTAATCAGCTGAATCTGGCGAAAAGCCTGCGGGATTTCTTCCCACGGCAACGCGGGGAGGCGTTCAAGCAA
Source organism: Pseudomonas sp. WS 5078 (assembly GCF_012985745.1). Lineage (NCBI taxonomy): Bacteria > Pseudomonadati > Pseudomonadota > Gammaproteobacteria > Pseudomonadales > Pseudomonadaceae > Pseudomonas > Pseudomonas sp. WS 5078. The sequence continues at coordinate 91,105 of NZ_JAAQWX010000005.1, forward strand.
TTCTTGCGTGCGGGCCAACCCCAGGCGATTGATCGCGACTTCCAGGCTCTCGGCAGGCTCACTCAAACTGCCGTGCGTGTGGTGATTGGCGTCCCGTATCAAGCTCAGCGCCAGTGCAGGACTGTCCTGCATCAGCTCGGCAATGTCGCGTAACGAGCGGCGATTGTCGTTGATTGCCTTGCAGACGCGCTCGTGGCTGTCTTGCGGGATGGGCAGACGAACAGCATCGAGCTGTTTGACCCACGCATCGAGGGTATTGGGAGTTGGAGTCGCGTTGCCGGTTTCATTAGCCATGATGGGAGAGTGGTCATCATCCATTGTTTACACGCCCGGAGCGGGCCCAACTGGCTTTTCGCCTTTATGGCCTATAGTCTGGCGCAGTTTTGCCGATAAGTAGAAGAAGAGTTTTTTAACTCTCGAATATGACCTTGAACCCGACGCAGAAGTACCTGAATACCTATGGCTAAAATTATCGGCATCATTGTCGTGTTCGCGAGCGTGCTCGGCGGATACGTGCTTTCCCACGGCAAGATCGGGGCGCTGATTCAGCCGTTCGAGGTCTTGATTATCGGCGGGGCGGCGTTTGGTGCGTTCCTGCAGGCGAACCCCGGCTACATGACCATGCACGTGATCAAAAAATCGCTGGGCATGTTCGGCTCGCGCTTCACCCACACGTTCTATCTGGAAGTGCTGGGCCTGGTTTACGAGATTCTCAACAAAAGTCGTCGCGAAGGCATGATGGCCATCGAAGGCGACATTGAAGACGCCGCGGCCAGCCCGATCTTCGCCAAATACCCTTCCGTGCTCAAAGATGACCGCATGACCGCGTTTGTCTGCGATTACTTGCGCATCATGTCGTCGGGCAACATGGCGCCCCACGAGCTGGAAGGTCTGTTCGACATGGAGCTGTTCAGCCTTAAAGAAGAGCTTGAGCATCCTTCCCATGCCGTGACCGGGGTTGCCGACGGCATGCCGGGCTTCGGTATTGTGGCCGCGGTATTGGGTATCGTGGTGACGATGGCCTCCCTGGGTGATGGCGATCAGGCGATGATCGGCGTGCACGTAGGCGCGGCGCTGGTGGGTACCTTCTTCGGTATTTTGGCGGCTTACGGTTTCTTCGGCCCGCTGGCGACCTCGCTGTCCCACGATGCGAAAGAAGAACTCAACGTGTACGAATCCATCAAGGCGTCACTGGTCGCCTCTGCCTCGGGCATGCCGCCTTCGCTGGCGGTCGAGTTCGGCCGTAAAGTGCTGTATCCCAAGCACCGTCCGAGCTTCGCCGAGCTGGAACAAGTAGTCCGCGGTCGCTGATCCATGGAAAACAATCAGCCAATCATCATTAAGCGCGTCAAGCGCTTCGCGGCGGGCCACCACGGTGGCGCCTGGAAAATTGCGTTTGCTGACTTTGCTACGGCGATGATGGCGTTCTTCCTGGTGCTGTGGCTGTTATCCACAGCCACCCCGGAACAGAAAATCGCCATTGCCGGTTACTTCAAAGACCCGATCGGGTTCACCGAAACCGGCACGCCGTACATCATTGACCTGGGCGGCACGCCCACCCTGGCGCCGGACACCACGCTCAACCCTGAAGAAAAAATGCAGCCCCAGCCCGACAAGATCACGGTCGACACCGATCAAGTCGAAGGCATGGCCGAGCAGGTCGAGAAAGAACGCCTCGAACTGTTGCTTCAGGAGTTGCAGAACAAGGTTGAAGAAAATCCGCAACTGCGCAAATTCAAAGACCAACTGTTGTTCGAAATCACCCCCGACGGCTTGCGCATTCAGATCATGGACGCGGAAAACCGCCCGATGTTCGACGTCGGCAGTGCGCGGCTCAAGCCTTACTTTGAAGACATATTGCTGGCCATGGCGGACACCATCAAAGCCGTGCCGAACAAAGTCAGCATCAGCGGGCACACCGATGCCACGCCCTATGCCAGCGATGCAGAGTTTGGTAACTGGGAGTTGTCGGCCAACCGAGCAAACGCAGCGCGCCGGGCATTGATTGCGGGCAGTTATCCGCAGGATCAAGTCGCGCGGATCGTGGGTTATGCCTCGTCAGTACTGTTCGACAAGGTCAACCCGTTGAACCCGATCAACCGCCGCATCGACATCGTGGTGTTGACGAAGAAAGCGCAGCGGGCGATTGAAGGTGAGCAGGGCGCCGAGATGGCCAAGCCGGAAACGCCGACCACCCCGATTGACCCGATCACCTTGCCTGCTGACCAAGTGCCGCCCGCCATGCATGAAGAGCGGGAAAAACTGAACCTGTTTGATGACAAGGCACCAGTGATACCGAAGCCTTGATCCCGCGTGCCCTCACCCTCGGACAGAGGGTGAGGGCACCGTTCAGTAGCTCGACTCAGGCAAGCTGGCAATGATCGAACGGTAGCTGTTCATGCGTTGTTGCTGCACGCGGCCATCGTCCAGCGCCATCAGCAAGGCACATCCCGGCTCGCGGTCGTGCTTGCAGTCGCGGAAACGGCAACGGCCGATCAAGTCGTGGAACTCGATAAACCCGGCTTCCACATCCGCCCGGCTCACGTGGCCCAGACCAAACTCGCGAATACCGGGGGAGTCGATCAGCTCGCCGCCGCCCGGGAAGTGGAACAGCCGCGCCGTGGTCGTGGTGTGCGTGCCCTGACCGGAAATCTCGGACAGCGGGCCGACCCGCAGGTTGACCTCAGGCAGCAAGCTGTTGACCAGCGACGATTTGCCCACGCCTGACTGACCCACAAACACGCTGATATGCCCGTCCAGCTTGGCCTGCAACTGCTGCATGCCGTCGCCGTGGTGCGCGGACACTTCCAGCACCGGATAACCCAGCTGACGATAAACGCCCAGCAGCGCATTCAGCGCCGGGGCGTTTTGTTCGTCGATCAGGTCGGCTTTGTTGAGCAGCAGCAACGGGCGAATCCCCGCGTGCTCGGCAGCTACCAGATAACGGTCGATCAGATTGGCGTGCGGCTCGGGCATCGGCGCAAACACAATAACGATCATGTCGACGTTGGCGGCAACCGGCTTGAGCTGGCCACGGCTGTCCGGGCGACACAGTTCGGTTTTGCGCGGCAATTGGGCGACGATCACGCCAATCCCTTGATTGCCCGCGCGCCATACGACGGTATCGCCGGTCACCAGCGCTGGCAGGTTGGCGCGCAAGTGGCAGCGGAACATCTGGCCTTTGAGCTCGCCTTCTTGGGCCTCGACCTCGACCTGCACACCGAAGTGCGCGATCACCAGACCGAGTTGCTCGGGGCCCAGATCGCCCCCTTCAAGCGCTTCTACGGCACTGGATTCGCGTTTGGCGGCGCGGGCAGCGCGCTCGCCCTGGATCTTTTCGATGCGCCAGTTTTGGCGACGGTTGAGCTGGCGTTTGGCCATGGGTGTTCCGTGTTGATAAAACGATAAGGAGGGTAAAACGCTGGCGAGTTTAGCACGTGGGCTGCGTGCCTAAGCTAAACTGCGCGACTAAGCCCAGGAGCCTTCTATGCAAAACCCACAGAATTTGATTTGGATTGACCTGGAAATGACCGGTCTGGACCCAGACAACGACGTCATTATCGAAATGGCCACCATCGTCACTGACAGCAACCTCAATACCCTGGCTGAAGGCCCGGTCATCGCCATCCACCACAGCGACGACGTACTGGCGCGCATGGACGAGTGGAACACCCGCACCCACGGCAACAGCGGCCTGACCCAGCGCGTCAAAGACAGCACCACCAGCATGGCCGAGGCCGAGGCACAAACCATTGCCTTCCTCGAACAATGGGTGCCTAAAGGCAAATCGCCGATCTGCGGCAACAGCATCTGCCAGGACCGTCGCTTCCTTTATACCCACATGAAAACCCTGGAAAGCTACTTTCATTACCGCAACCTCGACGTCTCGACGCTTAAGGAACTGGTTGCCCGCTGGGCACCTGAAGTGCGCGACAGCCTAGTGAAAAAAGGCACGCATCTGGCACTGGACGACATCCGGGAGTCGATTGCCGAGTTGCAGCACTACCGTAAACATTTCATCAAGTTCTGAAGATCGTGTCCCTGGCCGCTGCCATGGGCTGCCAAATGCTGCGCCGCAACCCGTTTGCGAAGGGGTTCGCGGCCTGCCGGCATCGTTTACAAAAGTACTGCCCCCGCTGCCCCCTTTTGGTGCCCGCGCCAACTGAGTAGACTGCGCGCCTTATTGCAAGGAACGCCGCCATGTTGCTGATGCTCTATTTAGTTGCCATTACTGCCGAAGCCATGACCGGCGCGTTGTCTGCCGGGCGTCGGGGCATGGACTGGTTTGGTGTGGTGCTGATTGCGTGCGTTACGGCGCTCGGCGGCGGTTCGGTGCGCGATGTGCTGCTGGGGCATTACCCGCTAACGTGGGTCAAGCACCCGGAATACCTGGTGCTTACCACTTTTGCCGCGCTGGTGACGATTTTTATCGCACCGCTGATGCGCCATTTACGCTCGCTGTTTTTGGTACTCGATGCGCTGGGGTTGGTGGCGTTTACCCTGATCGGCTGCATGACCGCGCTGGAAATGGGCCAAGGCATGCTGGTGGCGTCAGTCAGTGGGGTGATTACCGGCGTCTTTGGCGGCATCCTGCGTGACATCTTCTGCAATGACATCCCGTTGATCTTTCGTCGTGAGCTGTATGCCAGCGTGTCATTTGCGGCCGCGTGGTGCTTTTTGCTTTGCACTTACCTGAACATGCCCAACGAACAGGCGATTTTCGTCACCTTGTTCGGTGGTCTTTTGCTGCGCTTGCTGGCAATTCGCTTTAACTGGGAAATGCCCAAGTTCGTCTACAACGACGCGCACTGAGTCGGCTGCACACCTGCCAATAGCGCGTCGACCACGGCGCGCGCCCTCTCTACGTTGTGAGCCACGCGCCATAACCGCTCGGCTTCAAAGCGGCTGAGGTGGGGGCTGGTGTTGTCGGCGTTCAGTTCCGTCCCTTCGAGCAATAGTGAGAGCTGCTACAAGGCTTCCTCAGCCGTGACACCGGGGTCGATGCTGAATAAGGAAGAGCCGCAATGGGGTGTGGTGTGTAAAGAATTGAGAAGTGGATCGAGGGCGATTGCTTTCATTGATTTACTCTCATAAATAAGTTGGAAAAACTGCTGTTATTCGCTGTCAATCGAAAGGTGGCAGTTGTGTGCGAGAACAACCAAGACCCGGCGCGCTCAACAGCCATAACACGGTGAAGGGTTGCTAGCGGTTGCCTTGCTTGTCCTCATGCGGTCTGTCAAAACCGGTCACTGATTTCAGCGACGCGGCGAGACTGTTCTCGGATGATGAGTGTCACAAGGCGGGAGGATTCTCTCGGGAACTTGCCCCGAACGAAAGCGATGATCCAGGTGCAGACGTTGCAACTTCTGTAGGAGGTTTTTCATAACTTAACGCGGTCTTTGTAGGCGAATGTTTGACGGTCATGTTGATATAACTATTTTTTGTGAACGGCAGCGCATAACTCAATTATCCTGATAAGGATTTTCTTTGTTGAGTATTTTGTTTTAGGCGCGCCTGAACGGTATTCAGTGGCTGGGTAACATAGTTTGCTGCGATTACGCTGAATCAGCCTACAGCTTATAGAGAATTTGCGGTGCGCTGTTGCTGAGTGGCTGAACTAATCTGCAAAGGCATGGAAGGATCTGTGCGGTCACCGTTAATCAGGGAGATTGCTTGTGAGCGAATTATTAAAGGGTAGTGCTGCAGTCGATGAGGGCGAAATTGTAGGTGTTTCAAGGCTAAGTGTGGTTTTTGACTCGCACCCCAATAATGTGTCTAAAAAGATTTTTGCGAATGCGCGGATGCAGGCGCGAATCACTGTATTAATAAATTGTATCGATAATAATGGCCGTGATGTTCGGCCTCCGGACGCCATGCTCAAAAGCCTTAAACTTATTCACTATAACGGAGGCCATGATCTTGGGTCGCAGTGGACCGTTCGTGAAGTACCCAACCAATACAGGCATGACATCTCCGGCGTGGCAGGGCGTCAGCGTCGTGACGCCAGTGATGAAGATGAGCGCGGGGTGGTGGTTGAGCGCTGGGTCAGCTGTGATCAAATTGATGAAACCAGGATCGCGGTTGCTATTACCCTCCCCAATGGTCGGGTGGCAAAGAGCAATAACCCTCACTCTTTGATGGGTGGAAGTGACAGCTCGGTGACCTTGGAGGCGATTGCGCCAGTTCGTTATGGTGCGGAGTATTTCAGGTTGGAGAAAGTTGCTGAACCTGCGGGGGTTGGGCACAAGATTTACAAGTGGTATTTGGGGTTGCGTGTGGGTGCAAGTAACATTCCCCTACAAGACTGGATGACTAACGATATCGATGTATTCAGAGGGCAACCGTTTTACTGCGATCCTTGGACGGGCAATGTAATCAACTCTCCCTTATATGTTGTGGGTACTCTCATTCATGCAGGTACCCAATTAACTCATGTCTGGCTGCCTACAGATTCGGCAGACCATTCGGGGCGTTTCCGGCAGGACTACATCGTTAATGTGAATGACAGGCCTGGAGAACTGACACTTGTTCAAGGGCTTTCTGGATGGGGGGATCGATCTTGTCCGGTCAAAAAAAATCCTTGTTTTATCACCGTTATTGACGCTTTCGGGACGGAACATGCGCTGCATATTTTTGTGAATGAATATGAACAGGGCTTCGAGTTGAAGTAGCAAAAAAAGGGGGTCTATTCTGCGTGATAAATAAAATATGAAAGGGGTGCGTAATGCCAGTTGCGGGAAATAACGATATTTATTCAAATGCTTTTAACTTCGACAGTTTCCTGTCGGGAGGGGTGGATCCTCGCACAGGTATTTACAGTTGCAGGTTGTCGTTGGGCAACATCCAGTCTCAAGCGCTCAATGGTCCAGCCCTACCACTGAGTCTTCACTTTAATCCGCTTAATTCCTTTGATCGCGGTTTTGGTATCGGCTGGATGCTGACGGCTACGCGTTATGACCGGACAGCTAAAACGCTATCGCTGGCAAGCGGAGAAACCTATAAAACGCAGGAGTTACCGTCCAGGGTTTTGCTGACGGATCAGAAGCTTGAGCACCACAAGTTGCATGTCACAGGGGAAAAACGCTTTCTCTTGTCTGCCCAAAATGGTCAATGTGAAGAACTGGCCATGATGGGGCTCAGCAACGTAGCGATGACGCAACGAATATGGAGTGCCAACGGGGCAAGTATTGAACTGGCTTACACGCTTTATAACGGTCATCCGATGTTGAGCGAGGTGCGCGATAGCCGTCGAACGCTGTTGTCGATCACGCGTACGGGCGCAGGATTAGAGCTCAAGCGCTTTCCCGGTTCCGATAAGGAGGCCACTTTCGTTATTCATTTAGTCAATGGCCGCCTCTCCAGTATTACGTTGCCCGGTGGTGGGCGATGGGAAATACGTTATCTGGTGCTCAACGGGCTGGCCTATCTGTCGCGTTTGTACTCGCCCCTGGGAGCGATTGAACATATAAGTTACAAAACAATGGGGCTGCGCTTTCCTGAAGGAAGCAGCATGCCTGCAATGGCTTCAGTGGCGACACACTCGGTATTCCCGGGTAATGGGCAGCCCTCTATTCATAAACACTTCAACTTTTCAGATACCAACTTCCTGGGCTTTGGCGCGGCCGGTTTCTCATCAGAAACGTCTGGCGACAGGCTTTACAAAGTCGTTGGAGATTACAGCTATGCATCGACCGAAACCCTGATGTCAGGGGGGGAGGTGCACAGTGAAACAGTGCGCACCTTTAACAAATTTCATTTGCTGGACGCTGAAGTGACTCGGTGCGGTGCAAAAAAAATATCCGAGCGGGTGGATTATCACACCGAGGCAGGCAAGTGCTTCAGGGACCAGCCTGCGCAATGCCGACTGCCAAAGCGCTCGCTGAAGCGCTACGAGGATGTCAAAACAGGCATTTTCCGTGAGGAGGTTACGCAGTTTGAGTTCGACACGTATGGCAATGAAGTCAAACGTGTCACACCTGATGGCCTTACCACGCTGACTGACTACTTCCCGAGTGAAGGTGCTGACGGTTGCCCGGCGGATCCCTTGATGTTTGTCCGGTTTCCACGTCAAAAAACGGTCTTCTCTGGCACTCACCCGCAAGAACCTCATCACATCACACGATTTCGGTATACCGCATTGGCGCTGCTTGAGGGCGCGACAGTTGCTTCGATTATTCCCGAGCGCGAGCAGTTCTATGTGCGTGTTGGTGAAGCCGAGGTTTTGCATGAGCAAACCGATTATGAATACGCTGCAACACCTCAGGACCCCACTCTCCATGGACGCCCGGTAGCCAAAACTTCGACCCTCAACGGCTTGGCTACTAAAGAAACACGTAACTATGTCATCAGCCATCATGCAGTGACGGTGGAAACTGTACTGACAGGCCATGACGAAAGCCGCGCAACGGACCGGGTTGTTTACTGCGCATTTACGGGGGGCTGTTTATCGCGTAGCGAAGAAGACAAGGCACCAGTCGAGTATGAATATGACGCATTGGGGCGGGTGACACGCGAAACGGTGTCGAAGGCTTCGTCGTACCAAGCCTCAAAAACCAGGGCTTACCAGCTCCCTCAATCCGAGACGCAGTACCCCACGCTCCTCATTACTGATGTCAATGGCATGCAGCAGCGAGTGACATACGACGGTATTGGGCGTGTCTGCACGATTGAGGAGCAAGACGTAGAAAGCACTTCGAACGAACAGCCATTGCGGCTCATCAAGCGCAACCAGTACAACAGCCTGGGTCAGCTTCATAGCGAAACCGTTACAGACTGGCTGGGTGTCAGGCCGTTGGTGCTTCAGACACGCTATGCCTATGACGATTGGGGACAGGTCAAAACAACGCTTCATCCTGAAGGTGTGCAGGCGCATGTCGAGCGATCCCCTGAGCATTTATCGCAGACCTGCTGGAAACAGGGGCAGGGTAAAACGGTCACGTTTTTTAATACTCAAGGCAAACCTCTAAGTGTTGAGACCTTCGATTTGCAGGGCGTTAGCCAGTCCAAAACGACCCATGCCTATGATGGGTTTGGTCGATGCATTCGGCAGACGGATCCCGCAGGCAATGAGACCACATTTGAGTACGACGCTTTTGGGCGCCTCTGTCGAAGCACTTTGCCCGACGCGACGGTTGTAGAGACCCGGTATGCGTCGTTCAGCAGCGAAGAACTGCCGGTGCAAATTCAAGCGGCTGACAAAGTGATCGGCACCCAGACGTTCGATGGCTTGGGGCGTTTGGTCGCAAGCGACACCGGTGGGCGGAAAACGACCTATGAATATGCACCGGGTAGCTCACTTCCACGTGCGGTCAGTCGACCCGATGGTCAGCGCAGCACCCGCGACTATGAGGCGATGCTTGATGGGGCAGTGGTCGGGCGTACGAGTGCGAATCAAACTTCTGTTTATGGTTATGACCCCCGTTCCGGCTTGCTCACTCGCGCCAGCGAACTGGGACGTACCAGCACCTATGAATACTCACGGGCGGGAAGGCTGAAGCGGGAGCAATGGGCCCTGGCGGGGCAGTTGTACGAAGCTTTTTACACCTATTCCCTGGGGGGGCGCGTGCTGAGCCAGGTGGGTGTAGACGGTTCGCGCAGTGAGCACGGTTATGACGCATACGGCCGGCTGAAAACCATGAGTTGCGACGCTTTAAAGGCTGAGTGCGAGTACAACGCCTTGGGTCAGATGCACATCATCAAGGCCAGTGATGCCGCGCAACAACAGCTTACAACGACCATGAGCTATGACGAGGTGGGGCGGGAAGTGCAGCGCATGGTGCACGCCAATGGTGTTGAAAAATTCACCTTGAAAACCCGTTACACCCGCGCCAGTAAAGTTGCTCAGCGCAGCCTGTTGAATAACGGGGTCGTCCTGCGCGATGAGTATTTCGACTATGACCGTCGGGGGCGACTTGTCCATTACCGGTGTAATGGCTCCCAGCGCCCCTGTAACCCGTTGGGTAAAGAGATTGTGGCCCAGCGCTTCGAATTTGATGCTTGGGACAACATTGTGTCGCTGCAGACAACCTTCGAGGGCGGCCAAAACACCACGACCTACACCATGAGCGAGAGTGACCCGACGCAGTTGATCAAGGTTGAGCACTCTCATGCGGACTATCCGGCGCCGGTTACGTTGCGCTATGACGCCAATGGGCATTTGATTCTGGATGCTGCCGGACGGACGTTGAGTTATGACGGCTTGGGTCGTCTCACACAGGTGTCGCTGGCCGTGAATGCTGCCGTTCGCAAGTACGGCTACGACGCGGGGGACCGTTTGGTCGAGATGATCGATAGCGACACGGCCCCCCGGCATTTTTTTTATCGCGATGACTGTTTGGTCAATGAAGTTCAGGGCTCGGATACCAAGACGTTTCTGCGCATGGGGAATACGCTGCTGGGGCAGGAGGAGCAAGGGGGCGCGGCACGTACAGTCTTACTGGCGGGTGACTCACAGAAGACCGTGTTGGGTGCGTCTGTGAATGATCATGTTTCTTCGGTTGCATATGACCCTTATGGCAACCGGTCGATGCAAGGTGAGGTGCTGACCGGGCTCGGTTTCAATGGCGAGCGTTTTGACTCCGTGACTGAGTGTTACCTGCTGGGGAATGGCTATCGGGCATACGATCCTTTACTGATGCGTTTTCAGAGCCCGGACAACCAGAGTCCGTTTGGCGCCGGAGGGTTGAATCCCTATGCCTATTGTTTGGGTGATCCGATCAATCGAAGCGACCCTACAGGGCATTCCGTTTGGGAAGCTATCGTAGGCGCCGGTATGGCTGCGCTGGGTATCCTGGCAAGCATTGCAACGTTTGGTGTGGCTACCCCGCTGGCAATCGCGGGACTGGTGGCGGGCGTGACCAGTGGCATCGCGGGGATTGCCAGTGCTGTATTTCAAGGGGCTTGCCCGGAGTCAGGTGCAGGCGAAATATTGGGTTATGTAAGTCTGGGGCTTGGGCTTCTATCAGTCGGTATAGGCCTTGCTGCCTTGGGCAAAGGTTTCATCTATTTTGGTAATCGCATGCACGATGCCTTTAAGAATGGGCTCGATGGAAAAGGGGCAATAAAAGCGGGAAAGGCAATGGCAAGCGGTGCCAAGGGGAAAACCACGGCACCCGCTGTGAAATGGAAAGTTATTGCGCCCAAGCCGAAAAATATACGTTCAGATTTGAGTGAGAGTGCTCTGAATGACTATCACCGGTTTGTTAAAAGTATCGAAGAGCAGAATTTGCACCCGGGTGTAGCCGCGCAAAAACTCGGTGACGCCAAGTACACCAGGATGAGTGGCACGGCTAAAAACATACATCAATATGAGATTCGTATAGGTGGAAAGGACCGCGTCACGTTTTTATTGCACAAGGATTCAGTAGAAATACTCCAGGTTGGCGGGCACGCACTGATGAAGAAGTAAGCCAAAGCCTCTAGCGCGCCGCGTGCTGATCAAGCGCCCACTGCACATGCTCCTGCACCAGTGCTGACGGGTAATCGCGGCGTGCCTTCAATGCTTCCAGCACAGGAATGGTCGACGGCGCATTGCCCAGCCCCACGGCCAGATTGCGCAGCCAGCGCTCATAACCAGCCCGTCGCAGTGGCGAGCCTTCTGTGCTGCGCAGGAATGTGTCCTCATCCCACATGAACAATTCGGCCAGCTCAGCGTTGTCCAGGTTGTGCCGCGGCTTGAAGTCACCTTCAGTCGTGGTGCGGGCGAAGCGGTTCCAGGGGCATACGATCTGGCAGTCATCGCAGCCAAACACCCGATTGCCGATCATGGCGCGCAGTTCTACCGGTATGGCGCTTTTTAGCTCAATAGTGAGGTACGAAATACACCGCCGTGCATCCAGCACATAAGGCCCGACAAACGCATTGGTCGGGCAAATATCCAGGCAGGCCGTGCAACGCCCGCAGTGTTCGGTTTCGTGCGGTGCATCTTCGGGCAGCGGCAGGTCGACAAACAGCTCGCTCAAAAAGAAGTAACTGCCCGCCTTGCGATTGAGGATCAAGGTGTTCTTGCCGATCCAGCCCAAACCGGCTTTTTGAGCGATGGCTTTTTCCAGCACCGGTGCGCTGTCGACGAAGGCACGAAAGCCGAACGGGCCGATCTGGGCTTGAATACGGTCCGCCAGTTGTTGCACGCGCTTGCGGATCAGTTTGTGGTAGTCGCGCCCCAAGGCGTAACGCGACACGTAGGCTTTTTCTGGCTGGGCCAGTAATTGCGCCATGTGCGTGTCGCCGGGCAGGTAGTCCATGCGCAGCGACACCACGCGCAAGGTACCGGGCACCAGCTCTTCAGGGTGCGAGCGTTTGCTGCCGTGAGCACCCATGTAGTCCATCTCGCCGTGATAACCCGCTGCGAGCCAGCGTTCGAGGTGTTGCTCGTGCTCTTCCAGATCGAGGCCGGCAATGGCGACATGTTGAAAGCCCAGCTCGCGGCCCCATTCCTTGATGGATTGAGCGAGAGCGGGTAGGTCGACAGTAATAGCAGGCATGAGGCAAGAGAAACCGGGGCTGAGATGCGTATAATTCTGCCAGACATCGGAGCCCGACACGTATGCCGCAGACCAAACACCTGTTATCTGAACCCGACCTCCTGCACGTAGCCACCTTGCCGCGCCTGCCTGCACGCGCGCCTGATGCGCATAAAGGCCAGTTCGGGCACGTGCTGCTCATAGGTGGAGATCGAGGTTTCGGCGGTTCCATCACCTTGAGTGCCCAGGCAGCCTTACGCAGCGGCGCCGGGCTGGTGTCACTGGCCACGCGCCCGGAGCATGTGCCCGCGGCGTTGACCCGCCTGCCGGAAGTGATGACCTTAGGTGTGTCGTCTGCCAATCAGTTGATGAGACTTTTGGTGCAGGCCTCGGTGTTGGTGGTTGGCCCCGGTTTGGGGCAGGCAGCATGGGGCCGCAGCCTGCTGTCTGCAGCGGCGCAGGCAAAAATCCCGCAGGTGTGGGATGCCGATGCGTTGAATCTGTTGTCCAACGCTGACCTTGCATTGGCGCCGGGCTCCGTGATGACGCCGCATCCTGGCGAAGCGGCGCGGTTGTTGGGCATCAGCGCTGAACAGGTGCAGGCCGATCGTCCTGCGGCGGCGCGGGCACTGGTTAAAAAATACTCAGCTGTGTGCGTGCTTAAAGGCGCAGGCAGTTTGATTGCCGGGGTGGATGGCCAATTGGCGCTCTGCGATCTCGGGCATCCTGCCATGGCCACAGCCGGGTTGGGTGATGTGTTGGCAGGCGTGATTGGCGCATTCCTGGCACAAGGCATGTCAGCGTTTGATGCGGCGTGTCTGGCGGTGTGGCTGCATGCCCGCGCCGGAGAGCAACAAGGGATTCTGGGCCGAGGGCTGGCGGCCACTGATTTGATTCCAGCCATTCGTCAGTTGTTGGAGGAACACGCACCGTGCACACATTAAAACTGCAACTGGACGATGAAGCGGCCATGACCGCGTTTGGCGCAAAGCTGGCGAGTATCACCGAAGGCCATGGTCTGATCTTCCTTGAAGGCAACCTTGGAATGGGCAAAACCACCCTGTCACGCGGCTTGATTCGCGGGCTTGGGCATGTGGGTGCGGTTAAAAGTCCGACCTTTACGTTGGTTGAGCCCTACGAGATTGGCGACATTCGCGCCTTCCATTTCGACCTTTATCGCTTGGTTGACCCTGAAGAGCTGGAATTTCTGGGCATTCGCGACTATTTCGAAGATGACGCACTGTGTTTGATCGAGTGGCCCGAAAAGGGTGCAGGCTTTTTGCCAAAGCCCGACCTGACCATTACCATTACCCCTTATAACACCGGGCGTTTGCTGACGCTGACGCCCCAAGGTTCGCGTGGCGAGTCTTGGTGTGCCGCCTTGGCACCGGAAAACAATCAATGATGGGGTTTGGTATGCGCTTTCGCGCGTTAGTGAGTGTCGTTGGAGTGTTGCTCAGTGTCATGGCCGTCAACGCCTTGGCCGCGACCCAGGTAAAAAGCGTACGACTGTGGCGCGCACCGGACAACACACGTCTGGTGTTTGACCTGACAGGCCCGGTGCAACACAGCGTGTTTACCCTCACATCGCCCGACCGGCTGGTGATCGACATCAACGGCGCTACTCTGGCAGGCGCATTGAATGTGCCGACGGCCAACACGCCGATTACCAGCTTGCGCTCGGCGCAACGAACACCCACCGACCTGCGCGTGGTGATCGACCTGAAAAAGTCCGTTACCCCGAAGAGTTTTGTGCTGGCGCCTAACGCCCAGTACGGCAACCGTCTTGTGGTTGACCTTTATGATCAGGGCGTTGATCTGGCGCCAAGCCTGCCTGCCACCAACGTGGCGAAAGTGCCCGTGGTGCCAGTGACCCCTGCGCAGCCTGATGTCGCATTGCCCCCGATTCCGAGTGGCAAGCGCAGTGTTGTGGTCGTGATTGACGCCGGCCACGGCGGTGAAGACCCGGGAGCTTCAGGTTCCCGCGGTCAACGCGAGAAAGATGTGGTCTTGGCGATTGCCAAAGAATTGCAGCGTCAGGTCAACGGCATGAAAGGCTTCCGCGCCGAGCTGACCCGGACGGGCGACTATTTCATTCCTCTGCGTGGCCGTACTGAAATTGCCCGCAAGAAGGGTGCCGATCTGTTCGTCTCGATCCACGCTGACGCCGCGCCTTCCAAGGCCGCGTTTGGCGCTTCGGTGTTTGCATTGTCTGAACGCGGGGCCACGTCTGAAACGGCGCGCTGGCTGGCCGACAGTGAAAACCGTTCTGACTTGATCGGCGGTGCCGGTAACGTCAGCCTGGACGACAAAGACCGCATGCTGGCCGGTGTGCTGCTCGACCTGTCGATGACGGCGTCGTTGACCTCCAGCTTGAACGTGGGCCAGAAAGTCCTGACCAACATTGGCCGCGTAACCCCGTTGCACAAGCAACGCGTGGAGCAGGCCGGGTTTATGGTGCTTAAATCGCCGGACATCCCGTCGATCCTCGTGGAAACCGGCTTTATCTCCAATGCCAACGAAGCCTCGAAGCTGGCGTCGGCGAACCACCAGCAGGCACTGGCGCGTTCGATCAGCAGCGGTGTTCGTCAGTTCTTCCAGCAAAACCCGCCGCCGGGCACCTATATCGCCTGGCTGCGTGATACGGGCAAAATTGCCCAAAGCGCCCGCGAGCACCGTGTGTTGCCGGGCGAAACCTTGGCCATGATCGCCGTGCGTTATCAGGTCGGCGTGGCCACGCTGCGCTCCAGCAACAGCCTGAAAAGCGATGAACTCAAGGTGGGTCAGACCCTCAGCATTCCCGCTGCTGAACTGGTGTCCAAGCAATGAGTGAGATTGAACTCACGAGCAGTGCGCGGATTGAGCTGCTCAGCCCGCGCCTGGCCAACCAGATTGCTGCGGGCGAGGTGGTTGAGCGCCCCGCGTCGGTGATCAAGGAGCTGCTGGAAAACAGCCTGGACTCCGGCGCCAAGCGCATTGATGTGGACGTTGAGCAGGCCGGTATCAAGTTGTTGCGTGTGCGCGACGATGGTAGCGGTATCTCAAGCGACGATTTGCCTCTGGCACTGGCGCGGCACGCCACCAGCAAAATTCGTGACCTTGAAGACCTTGAGCGGGTGATGAGCCTCGGTTTTCGCGGGGAGGCGCTCGCGTCCATCAGTTCCGTGGCGCGGTTGACCCTGACCTCGCGCACCCGTGGCGCCGACCAAGCGTGGCAAGTTGAAACTGAAGGCCGCGACATGGCGCCCCGGGTTCAGCCGGCTGCCCATCCCGTGGGTACATCGGTTGAAGTGCGCGACCTGTTCTTCAATACGCCTGCGCGGCGCAAGTTTCTCAAGACCGAAAAAACCGAATTCGATCACCTTCAAGAAGTGATCAAACGCTTGGCGCTGGCGCGCTTCGACGTGGCATTTAATTTGCGTCACAACGGCAAGTCGATCCTCAACCTGCATGAAGCCCGCGACGATGTGGCGCGAGCCCGGCGTGTGGCCGCAGTCTGCGGTTCGGCGTTCCTGGAGCAGGCGTTGCCGATTGAAGTCGAGCGCAACGGCTTGCATTTATGGGGGTGGGTGGGCTTACCAACGTTCTCGCGTAGCCAGGCCGACTTGCAATATTTCTACGTGAATGGCCGGGCCGTGCGCGACAAGCTGGTTGCGCATGCGGTGCGTCAGGCGTACCGCGACGTACTGTTTAACGGCCGTCATCCGACGTTTGTACTGTTTTTCGAGGTCGACCCTGCGGTGGTCGACGTTAACGTTCACCCGACCAAACACGAAGTGCGTTTCCGTGATGGGCGCATGGTGCATGACTTTTTGTACGGCACCTTGCACCGCGCGCTGGGTGATGTACGCCCCGAAGACCAATTGTCCGCCCCGGCGCCGGTGCCGGGGGCTGAACGCCCGACCGGTCTGGGTGCGGGTGAGTTTGGTCCGCAAGGTGAAATGCGCCTGGCCGCCCACGTACTGGAGCAGCCGCAGTCCGCGCCCACCCCGCACGTTGCCGGATCAGGCGCCGGGGCCGGTTATCAGTATCAATATCGCCCGCAGCCTTCCACGCCCTCGGTGCCCGCCGAAGAGGCGCGCAATGCCTACCGCGAATTTTTCGCGCCGTTGCCCGAAGCCAATGCATCGCCGCTGCCTGAGGGGCAGGGTGACATCCCGCCGCTGGGCTTTGCGCTGGCGCAGCTCAAAGGCATTTATATCCTGACCGAAAACGCTCTGGGGTTGGTGTTGGTAGACATGCACGCAGCGCATGAACGGATCATGTACGAGCGGCTGAAAATCGCCATGGCCAGCGAGGGTTTGAGCGGGCAGCCATTGCTGGTGCCCGAATCGATCGCCGTCAGTCAGCGCGAAGCCGATTGTGCTGAAGAGCATGCCGAATGGTTCCAGCGTCTGGGCTTTGAATTGCAGCGTCTGGGCCCGGAAACATTGGCCATCCGCCAGATCCCGGCATTGCTCAAGCAAGCAGAGGCCCAGCGTCTGGTGCATGACGTACTCGCGGACTTGATGGAATACGGCACCAGTGACCGGATTCAGGCGCACCTCAACGAACTGCTCGGCACCATGGCGTGCCACGGTGCGATTCGGGCCAACCGCCGCTTGGCGATCCCGGAAATGAACGGCTTGTTGCGTGACATGGAAAACACCGAGCGCAGTGGTCAGTGCAATCATGGTCGTCCCACCTGGACCCAAATGGGCCTGGACGATTTGGACAAACTCTTTTTGCGCGGTCGCTGATGACAGGTTCCAACGCATTACCTCCCGCCATTTTTCTGATGGGGCCGACGGCGGCCGGCAAGACTGACCTCGCCATTGAACTGAGCAAAGTTCTGCCCTGCGAGTTGATCAGTGTGGATTCGGCGCTGGTGTACCGCGGCATGGACATTGGCACTGCCAAACCCTCCCGCGACATATTGGCCAAACATCCGCACCAATTGATCGACATTCTCGATCCGGCACAGAGCTATTCAGCGGCCGACTTCCGTGCCGATGCCCTAAAAGCCATGGCCGAAATCACCGCTCGCGGCAATATTCCGCTGCTGGTGGGCGGGACCATGCTGTATTACAAGGCATTGATTGATGGGCTGGCAGACATGCCGGCTGCCGATCCCGAGGTGCGTGCGCAGCTCGAAGAAGAGGCACAGCGCCTGGGCTGGCAAGCTCTGCACGATCAGTTGGCGGCGATCGATCCGGAATCGGCAGCACGGATTCACCCCAACGATCCTCAGCGTTTGACGCGCGCGCTTGAGGTCTATCGGGTGAGTGGTCTGAGCATGACTGAACATCGCCTGAAACAATCTGAGCAATCTACTAAAGCAGCGGCTTCAGGCGCTAGCCAATTGCCCTATACTGTCGCGCACTTGGCCATCGCTCCGGCGGAACGTCAGGTACTGCATGAACGAATTGCACAAAGATTCGGGCAAATGCTGGAACAGGGGTTCATAGATGAGGTCCTAGTCCTGCGTAATAGAAGTGACCTTCATGCAGGGTTGCCGTCTATACGTGCAGTGGGCTATCGACAAGTCTGGGACTACCTCGACGGCAAGCTGTCGCAGGCCGAGATGAAGGAGCGCGGCATCATTGCCACGCGCCAGTTGGCCAAGCGGCAGTTCACCTGGTTGCGCAGCTGGGATGACCTGCATTGGCTTGACAGCCTGGCCTGCGACAATCTGCCACGAGCCTTGAAATACCTGGGATCGGTCTCCATATTGAGCTGAGTCTCCGGAAATGCCGTCTATCCTATGGGTGTGGCGTCATCGACCCTCTAAATTTTGTTTCTTTTTTTATCCTTACAGGAGTGCGGCATATGTCAAAAGGGCATTCGCTACAAGACCCTTACTTGAATACTTTGCGTAAAGAGAAGGTTGGCGTTTCCATCTACCTGGTCAACGGGATCAAGCTGCAGGGGACTATTGAGTCTTTCGACCAGTTCGTGATTCTGTTGAAAAACACCGTCAGCCAAATGGTTTATAAACACGCTATCTCGACAGTCGTTCCTGTGCGTCCAATTCGTCTGCCAAGCGCAGCAGAATCGGAACAAGCAGACGCTGAGCCAGGTAACGCCTGATAGGAGTCTGCTTTGTTCTTTGAGCGCCACGGTGGTGGTGAGCGAGCAATCCTCGTTCACTTGGAAGGTCAGGACCCTGAGGCGCGCGAAGATCCGCAGGAGTTCCAGGAGTTAGCTGTGTCGGCCGGCGCCGAGACCGTCGCGTTTTTTAACGTGCCGCGTCATCGGCCATCGGCCAAGTACCTGATTGGCAGTGGCAAGGTCGAGGAGTTGCGCGACCTGGTCAAGGCCGAGAAGGTCGACATTGTGATTTTCAATCATGTCCTCACGCCCAGTCAGGAGCGAAACCTCGAACGTGTTTTCGAGTGTCGCGTGCTTGACCGTACCGGGCTGATCCTCGATATCTTCGCTCAACGCGCCCGTACCCATGAAGGCAAGCTGCAAGTCGAACTTGCACAGCTTGATCACATGAGCACGCGTCTTGTGCGCGGCTGGACCCACCTTGAGCGTCAGGGTGGCGGTATCGGTTTGCGCGGGCCGGGTGAAACCCAGCTCGAAACCGACCGGCGTCTGCTGCGTGTACGCATCAGCCAGATCAAGGCCCGTCTGAAAAAAGTCCGCAGTCAACGCGAGCAATCCCGTAGAGGGCGCCAACGCGCCGACATTCCTACGGTTTCGTTAGTGGGCTATACCAACGCCGGGAAGTCCACGCTGTTTAATGCGGTGACCGGCTCTGACGTGTTCGCAGCCGACCAGTTGTTCGCCACACTCGATCCGACCTTGCGCCGTCTCGATCTCGACGACCTTGGCCCCATCGTACTGGCTGACACCGTGGGCTTCATTCGTCATCTTCCGCACAAGCTAGTTGAAGCTTTCCGGTCTACGCTCGAAGAGTCGAGCAATTCGGATTTGTTGCTGCATGTAATTGATGCACACGAGCCGGAGCGCATGGCGCAGATCGAGCAGGTGATGGTGGTGCTGAACGAGATTGGCGCTCAGGACTTGCCGATCCTTGAGGTCTACAACAAAATCGATTTGCTCGAAGCGGTTGAGCCGCAGATTCAGCGTGATGCCGATGGCAAACCGCAGCGGGTCTGGTTGTCGGCCCGCGACGGTGAGGGGTTGGAGCTGCTGCAACAAGCCATCGCCGAGTTGTTGGGCAATGAATTGTTCGTTGGCACCTTGCGCTTGCCGCAGCGTTTTGCTCGACTGCGTGCACAGTTCTTTGAGCTGGGCGCGGTGCAAAAAGAAGAACACGACGATGAAGGTGTGTGCCTGCTGGATGTACGCCTGCCGCGAGCCGAGCTTAACCGCCTGGTCAGCCGCGAAGGGATGGAGCCAGCAGTGTTCATCGAAGAACACACTTTGCAATAAAAGCCTCGCAAAGCGGTCGTGCCGCTGTGATAGGCATTCTGTAGCATTGGTCGGCGCGCCGTGGGCGCGTCTTTGCTTTATCAGATGGAGAGCGCTATGGCTTGGAATGAGCCGGGTGGCAACTCGAACAATCAGGATCCTTGGGGTAGCAAACGCCCTAAAAATGGCGACCGCAAGGGACCACCAGATCTCGACGAGGCCTTCCGAAAGCTGCAGGAAAGCCTGAATGGGTTGTTCGGTGGTGGGAAAAAACGTACAGGCGGTAGCGATGGCGGTTCAAACGGCGGCAAAAGCGCCGGCTTTGGCGTGCTGGGCATCGTACTGGTCGTCATGGCAGCCATCTGGCTGTACAGCGCTGTTTACGTGGTCGACGAACAGGAGCAAGCCGTGGTGCTGCGCCTGGGCAAGTACTACGACACAGTTGGGCCGGGCCTGAATATCTACTTCCCGCCGTTCGATAAAAAGTACATGGAAAACGTGACGCGTGAGCGTGCGTATACCAAGCAGGGCCAAATGCTGACTGAAGACGAAAACATCGTCGAAGTGCCGCTGACCGTGCAGTACAAGATCAGCAACCTGCGCGACTTCGTGCTGAATGTCGATCAACCGGAAGTCAGTCTGCAACAGGCGACCGACAGCGCCTTGCGTCACGTCGTGGGTTCGACCTCGATGGACAAGGTTCTGACCGAAGGCCGTGAGCAGATGGCGATAGAAATCAAGGAACGCTTGCAGCGCTTCCTCGATACCTACAAAACGGGCATCACTGTGACTCAGGTCAACGTGCAGAACGCCGCAGCACCGCGCGAAGTGCAGGAAGCCTTTGATGACGTGATCCGTGCCCGTGAAGACGAGCAACGTGCCCGCAACCAGGCTGAAAGCTATGCCAATGGTGTGGTGCCGGAAGCACGTGGTCAGGCTCAGCGCATCATCGAAGATGCCAACGGCTACCGCGACGAAGTGGTTTCTCGCGCCAAGGGTGAGGCTGACCGCTTTACCAAACTGGTTGCCGAGTACCGCAAGGCGCCGGAAGTCACGCGTGATCGTCTCTACCTGGACACCATGCAGGACGTCTTCAGCAATACCAGCAAGGTACTCGTGACCGGCAATAAAAACGGCCAGAGCAACCTGCTTTACCTGCCGCTGGACAAAATGATCGAAGGCCGTAATGGCAACAGCACGCCGGCAACGGGTTCTGGCGCTGCAGCGAGCACCAATAATGATGCTGCTTCACATACCAGCACCGATCTGCCGCAACAGCCGCGTACCAGGGAGAGCCGCTGATGAGCAATAAATCGCTGATCGCCCTTATTGTCGGCGTAGTCGTGGCAGTGGTGGCCTGGAACAGCTTCTACATCGTCTCGCAAACCGAACGTGCGGTTCTGCTGCGCTTCGGCCGTGTGGTTCAGGCAGATGTCCAGCCCGGCCTGCACGTGAAGATTCCTTACGTTAACCAGGTGCGCAAGTTCGACGCCCGCCTGATGACGCTGGATGCGCCGACCCAGCGTTTTCTGACGCTGGAAAAGAAAGCTGTAATGGTTGATGCCTTCGCCAAGTGGCGTGTGAAAGATGCCGAGCGCTTCTACACCGCCACCTCCGGCATGAAGCAGATTGCTGACGAGCGCTTGTCGCGTCGTCTGGAATCCGGCCTGCGTGACCAGTTTGGTAAGCGCACCCTGCACGAAGTGGTGTCGGGTGAGCGTGATGCTTTGATGGCTGACATCACTGCGTCGCTGAACAAAATGGCTGAAAAAGAGCTGGGCATCGAAGTGGTCGACGTTCGCGTCAAGGCCATTGACCTGCCAAAAGAAGTAAACCGCAGCGTGTTCGAGCGCATGAGCACCGAGCGTGAGCGCGAAGCGCGCGAGCACCGGGCCAAGGGTAATGAGCTGGCAGAAGGCATTCGTGCCGACGCCGATCGTCAACGTCGTGTTCTGCTGGCTGAGGCATATCGTCAGTCTGAAGAGTTGCGCGGTGATGGTGATGCCCAGGCTGCTTCGATTTACTCCAAGGCTTACGGTCAGGATCAAGAGTTCTACAAGTTCTATCGCAGCCTGCGCGCTTACCGCGAAAGCTTTGCGAACAAGAGCGACGTACTGGTTCTTGACCCGAGCAGCGACTTCTTCCGTTACCTGGAAAAGTCCAAGCCGCAGCAACAATAAGGCGTCATGCCGTCCGATTGTGGTCTCTGACGTAACAATCGGGCGCATGCTTTCACTCCGCCTGGCGGGCAAATGGCCTGGCGGGGTGATCCTTTAAGAAAACGTGTGTATGATGCGGCAGCCGGGAAATTCCCGGCTTTTTTGCGTCTGCATGTTTGATTGACCGATCGGCTGGTACAGCGTCGGCAGATTTTTCGAGGAATGTGCTGTGTGAGCCTTTCGTTTAAGGCTTTTTTGCTGTGCGCGTTCAAGACGCAGCCACGTTCTGCTTTACTCAAGGCTCGCCTGCTGGCTGGCCGCCCGGATCATAGGGGAATGGCGTAATGGCAACGGTAGACCGCTGGCTCTTGCCAGATGGCATCGAAGAAGTACTTCCACCTGAAGCAGCCCGCATCGAAGTGGCGCGCCGTCAGGTGTTGGATCTGTTCCAGAGCTGGGGCTATGAGTTCGTCGTCACCCCGCATATCGAATACCTGGAGTCCTTGCTAACCGGGGCTGGCCAGGATCTCGACCTGCGGACCTTCAAGGTTATTGACCCGCAGACGGGTCGCCAGATGGGTTTTCGTGCCGACATCACGCCGCAAGTAGCGCGGATCGACGCGCATACCTTGCGCCGTGCCGGTCCTAGCCGTTTGTGCTACGCCGGCAGCGTGCTGCATGCTCAGCCGCGTGCCCTGTCATCCTCGCGCAGCCCGATCCAGCTGGGTGCCGAGCTGTATGGCGATGCGAGCCCGAGCAGCGACGTTGAAGTCATCAGCCTGATGCTGGCAATGCTGCAACTGGCTGACGTCCCGGATGTCCACATGGACCTGGGGCATGTCGGTATTTACCGTGGTTTGGCCCGTGCGGCCCGACTGTCGGTTGAAGTGGAACAACAATTGTTCGACGCCCTGCAGCGCAAGGCGATCGACGAAGTAACGGCCTTGACCGAAGGCTTGCCTGCCGATCTGGCGGACATGCTGCGGGCATTGGTTGATTTGTGTGGCGGTCGTGAGGTACTGGCTGCTGCGCGTGAGCGACTGGCCAGGGCTCCGGCGCAGGTCATGGCTGCTCTGGATGACTTGCTGGCGATTGCCGAGCGGTTGTCTGTGCGTTTCCCGCAGTTGCCGTTGTATTTCGACCTGGGTGAGTTGCGTGGGTATCACTACCACACAGGTGTGGTGTTTGCGGTTTTTGTACCGGGCGTTGGGGACTCCATTGCTCAGGGGGGGCGGTATGACGACATCGGCGCCGACTTCGGTCGTGCCCGTCCGGCAACCGGCTTCTCGACCGATTTGAAAACCCTGGTAACCCTGGGGCGTGCTGAAGTCGAGCTACCGTCTGGCGGTATCTGGATGCCTGACAGCACGGATGCGGCACTCTGGCAGCACGTTTGCCAGCTTCGCAGCCAAGGCCAGCGCGTGGTCCAGGCATTGCCTGGGCAGGCGTTGACCGCCGCCCGCGAGGACGATTGTGATCGCCAATTGATTCTGCAGAACGGCGTGTGGCAAGTGATGCCGCTCGCTTCTTGAGTTTTCCCGCCGGCGGCTGCCGGCACCAAGTTTGCGCGAATGAGGACAAGTGTTATGGGTAAGAATGTCGTAGTCCTGGGCACCCAATGGGGTGATGAGGGCAAAGGCAAGATCGTTGATCTGCTGACCGAACATGCTGCCGCTGTAGTGCGTTACCAGGGTGGCCACAACGCTGGCCACACGCTGGTTATCGACGGCGAAAAAACCGTATTGCACCTGATTCCGTCGGGCGTGTTGCGCGAAGGCGTGCAATGCCTGATCGGCAACGGCGTCGTGGTTGCTCCCGATGCCTTGCTGCGTGAAATCATCAAGCTGGAAGAGAAAGGCGTACCGGTGCGTGAGCGCCTGCGTATCAGCCCGTCCTGCCCGCTGATCCTGTCCTTCCACGTGGCGCTGGACCAGGCCCGTGAAAAGGCCCGTGGCGAGCTGAAGATCGGTACAACCGGTCGCGGCATCGGCCCGGCTTACGAAGACAAGGTTGCACGTCGTGGCCTGCGTGTCGGTGACCTGCTGAACATGCCGCGTTTCGAAGCCAAGCTGCGTGAATTGGTGGAATACCACAACTTCATGCTGGTGGGTTTCTACAAAGAGCCAGCCATCGACTTCGACAAGACCCTGGCCGAGTGCAAGGAATACGCCGAGCTGCTCAAGCCGTTGATGCTCGACGTGACTGCCGAGCTGCACGACCTGCGTCGCGCTGGCAAAGACATCATGTTCGAAGGCGCGCAAGGTTCGTTGCTCGACATCGACCACGGCACCTACCCGTACGTGACCAGCTCCAACACCACTGCCGGTGGCGTTGCGACCGGTTCGGGCGTAGGCCCGATGTTCCTGGATTACATCTTGGGCATCACCAAGGCTTACACCACGCGTGTGGGCTCGGGTCCATTCCCGACTGAGCTGTTCGACGACGTCGGCGCTCACCTGGCCAAGCAAGGTCACGAGTTCGGTGCCACCACTGGCCGTGCCCGTCGTTGCGGCTGGTTCGACGCCGTTATCCTGCGTCGCGCTATCGACGTGAACAGCATCTCGGGCATCTGCCTGACCAAGCTGGACGTACTGGACGGTCTGGAAACCATCAACATCTGCGTAGGTTACAAAGACGCAGACGGTAACGAGATCGCACCGACCGACGCTGACAGCTACGTGGGCCTGCAGCCTGTGTACGAAGAAGTGCCGGGCTGGACTGAATCGACCGTGGGCGCCAAAACCCTGGAAGAGCTGCCAGCTAACGCACGTGCTTACATCAAGCGCGTAGAAGCACTGATCGGCGCACCGATCGACATCATTTCGACTGGCCCGGACCGCAACGAAACCATCGTTCTGCGTCACCCGTTCGCTTAAGTCGTACGCTGTCAAACAAAGGGCCCTTCGGGGCCCTTTGTTGTTTTTGCCGCGAATGCAGTTCACGGCATGACCCTTGCTGTAGAGAACCCATCAAAGGTGCCATCAATGTAATGGCACCGTCGTAGAGGGGTTCGTCATGTCAGCCATTCTTTCTCTGTTACAAAGCCGACTGTTGCGGCCCGTGTTCGTTACCCTTGGTATCGCCCTTTTGGTGCAAGTACTGGTCGCGGTTGCACTGACACGGAGCACGGTCACGGCGTTGGAGTCGGATCTGCACACGCGTTTGGGGGCCGACAGTCAAAAACTCTCGGCGGAACTGGAGCAAGCCGGAAACGAAGTAAAAGGCAGTCTGGAAGGCTTGTCGGCGAGTACGCGGCAACGCCTGACAGCAGGGTTATCCCCGCGCTTGAAAGCCGAGCAGGCGCAGGTGCGTACGACCCTTGAAAAAAGCTTGATGGATTCCGCGAACGACATGGCGCAACTCCTTGCCGCCGTAGCGCCGCGTGCGATGTGGGACAGCGACGTGCCTACCCTGTCTGAATTCGCCCGTCGTGCTCAGCGTAATCCCAACGTGCTGTTTGTGGTCTACGACGACGCCACCGGCCAGCACCTCACGCGTTACCTCAACCGTGAAAACCCAATCAACAAAGCGCTGCTGGAAAAGGGTCAGGGGGAGCGTGCGCTGGATAAAGTGCTGGATGCGGCCCGCCATGCTCCGGCGGTGTATTACCTCGAAGCCCCTATCAGCCCCAATGGTGTGGAGATTGGCAAAGTTCTCATGGGCGTTTCCACCGCGACGATTGAGCAGGACGTGGTGGCGCTCGATAAACGTTTTAACGGGTTGATTGCCAGCAGTGAGCAGTTGGTCAGCGAAAGTCTGCAAGGGGCGGCCGCCGACAGTGCGGGCGCATTGCGTTCGCGACTGGAATCGGCCCAAGCCGCAGCCGCCCAGATGCAGGCCAATACCGCCAGCACTGTGCGTGATGCGGCGGACACCCTGCGCTGGCGCATTGGGCTGGGGCTGGCGATTGTCGGCTTTGCTGTCCTGCTGCTGGTGGCCGTAGTGCTGGGGCGGCGCGTGGTCAACAAGCTCTTGTTGCTGATCGCGGCACTGGATGACTTGGCTGCCGGGGAGGGCGACCTGACCAAGCGCGTAGGGCTTACCAGTAAAGATGAAATCGGTGACATGGCGGGCGCGGTCAACCGCTTTGTCGATAAATTACAGCCCATCGTGCGTGAAGCAGGGGACGTGGCGCAGCGCACCGGTGTCGAAATCGGTGCCATGACCCTGCGCAATGCCGGAGCGGACGCCGCCGCGCAATTGCAGCGTGATGAGGTGGCTCAAAGTCTGGACGCCTTGTCGACCATGGCCGATGACGCGCAAACGGAAAGCCAGGCGATGCAGGCAGCGCTGCAACAGGTGATGGATATTCGCCAGGCCACTGATGAAAACACCCGTACCTCCGCGCAGGTAGGCGGTCTGATCGAAGCGCTGGCGGAGCAGGTCGGTGCCGGGGCCAAAGTGATCGAGCGATTGGCACAGCAAAGCGAGCAGATCGAAGTGGTCCTGACTGTGATTCACGGTATCGCAGAGCAAACTAACTTGCTGGCCCTTAACGCAGCCATTGAGGCGGCGCGAGCGGGAGAGACCGGTCGGGGCTTTGCGGTTGTGGCAGACGAGGTGCGAGCACTGGCGAGCAAAACGCAAAGCTCGACGGGCGATATCCAGGCGCACATCGTGGCCTTGCAGCAAGGTGCTAAAGAAGCGGTCACTGCTATCGGGCTAGCGGGGCGTCAAGCGGATGAGGGGCTGGCGGTGCTGCGTGGCAGCGTGCAATTACAGAAAACCGTCCAGGCCTCGGTGGAGAAGGTGCATGCCGCCATTGACGACGCCACCCGAGCCGCAGCTCATCAGGCGCAGGGTGCCCATGCGGTGCGTGCGCGGGTGCAAGTGATCCATGCGCAGACCGAGCGGGCGGCACAGGCTGTGAGTGAAACCACGGCCAGTGGAAGGGTGCTGGATGGGTTGGCAGCGCAGTTGAAGGCGAGTCTTGGGCAGTTTCGTGCCTGAAAGCCAAGGCCTCACCCTGCCTCTCATTGCGTGAGTGGGGCGGGGTGAGGGCCTACTGTTTACCGGCTTAAATACATCCGTGTGGTCAGCAAATACACCGGCAACCCTGACACCAGAATCAACAGCGCGGCATACGGCGCCGCCGCAGCGAACTCGATGTTTGAGGTGTGCGACCACACTTGCGTAGCCAGCGTATTAAGCCCGGTCGGGCTCAGCAGCAATGTCGCCGTCAGTTCTTTCATCGCATCGAGGAACACCAGCGCAAACGCTGCGCCCAAGGCCGGGAAGATAATCGGCAATGTCACGCGGCAAAATGCCGAGAACGATGAAGCCCCCAGCGTGCGTGCCGCCTCTTCAAGTTGCGGCGCGGCCTTGTTCAGCGCCGTGCGGATCGGGGCTTGAGCCAGCGGTAAAAACAACAACGCGTATGCGATCAGCAGCAAGGCCGAGGTTTGGTACAGCGCAGGCACGTAATGCAGGGCGAAGTACACCAGCGCCAAGGCAATCACCAGGCCCGGCAAGGCGTGCAGCAGATACGGTAAACGTTCGGCCCAGATCGCCAACTGACCTTTATAACGCACCACCAGCAACCCCACCGGCACCGCCAGTACCAGACACAGCGCTGCACCGCCCAATGCCAAGGACAGCGATGAGAACAAAGCTTCGCCAATCTCCGCCATCGGGAAGGCGGCCGAGCTGCCTTTGACCAGCCAGTACACCAACATACCCAACGGAATCCCGCTGCCAATGATCGCCAGTACCAGGCAATACAACTGACCTGCCAACGCAAACGTGCCCAGACGCACTTGTTCGGCATGACGTGCGGCACCCTGGCCGATGCGCACATGGCGCCCCTTGCCGCGCACTTTGAGTTCCAGCCACAACAACGTCAGGCACATCACCAGCAGCACGGCTGACAGCATTGCCGCATTGGCATTACTGAATTCCAGTTCGAACTGCTGATAAATCGCAGTGGTGAACGTTTGCAGGCCGATGATCGACAGCGCGCCGAACTCCACCAGCATATGCAGTGCAATCAGCAGCGAACCGGCCAGTAGCGATGGCCACAACAGCGGCAGGGTGATCCTGAAAAACACGCCCCAGCGGTTCTGGCCCAAAGTGCGGGCCGACTCTTCCAGGGCCGGGTCGAGGTTGCGCAACGTGGCCGCAACCGGGAGGAAAATCAGCGGGTACTTGGACAGGCTCATCACCAGAATGGCGCCGCCCAACCCTTCAAAACTGGAGCTGAGCGACACCCAAGTGAAGCTGCTGACAAACGCCGGGACCGCGAACGGCAGGCACAAAATCACCCCCCACAAACGGCGTCCCGGCAGGTTGCTGCGTTCCAGCAACCACGCCAGTGACAGACCGACCAGTGCGCAGGTCACGGTTACGCCTACCATCAGCAGTAACGTGTTGCGCATCAGGCCGAACACATAAGGCCGCCACAACATATGCGCCGCTTGCGCCCATCCGGCTTGCCAGGCTTTGGTGCCGACATACAGCAGCGGCAACAGGCTCAGACCCACCAGCAACAGGACGGGCAACAGCAACCAGATCGAAGGCCGTTTGCGTTTCAGGGTGAAGCGGGCAGGTTGGGTGGCCGCGAGCATTAGAGCAGGCCAACGTCGCGTTCGAGGTCCAGCGCTTCTTCGGCGTTGCCCAGATCGGCCGGGGTTACTTTTGGCGGTTGCAACTCATCGAACGGCTTGAGCCCGCGCTCCGAGACCATGCCTTTGCGCATCGGGTATTCCGCAGTGGTGTTGGTAATCACGCGCTGGCCTTCTTCGCTGGCCATGTACGCCAGCAATTGCTGGGCTTCTTTCGGATGCTTGCTGGCTTTGAGCACACCTGCGCTGGACACGGTAATCAAGCCGCCCGCATCACCGTCGGTGAAGTAATGCAGCTTGGAGTCCAGTTGGCCTTTTTCGCGCTGCAAGGCAAACCAGTAGTAGTTATTGACCAACACTGCCGCCACTTCGCCATTCTCGACAGCTTTGAGCGCCACCATGTTGTTGGTGTAGGTCTTGCCGAAGGCACGCAGGCCAGTCAGCCATTCTTCTGCGGCTTCACGGCCATGCAGTTTGATGATGGCCACGGCTTGTTCCTGAAACGCGCCGCTGGTGGGCACGAAACCGATCTTGCCTTGCCATTCGGGGTCAGCAAAGTCCAGTACCGACTTGGGGAGGTCCTTTTCATCAATCTTTTTCGGGTTGAACGCAACCACGCGAGTACGTGCAGTCACGCCGATCCACGTGCCATTGGCGGCCACGTATTCCTTGGGCAGTGCTTGCAGGGTGGCGTCATCAGCCTTGGCCAGGAAACCCTGTTCGCCCAGGTTGTTCAGTGGCGGGGATTCCTCGGCGTAGAACACGTCGGCGGGCGAGCGATCACCTTCTTCCATGATTTGGCTGGCCAGCTGGTTGCTGCTGCCTTTGCGCACATTCACATGAATGCCGGTCTTGGCTTCGAACGCGGCGGCGAGGTTATCACCGACCTCCTTGTGCTGACCGTTGTAGAGCGTCAGGGAGACTTTGTCGGCGGCGTAGGCGGTAGGTGCGGTGAGTGTGAGACCGATAGCGGCGATCGACAGGCCGCGCAGTAGGAATGTCGCAAGCTGGGTATTTCGGAGCATCATTCGCTGGGTTCCTCGCTTGGGTACTACAAAACTTGTAACAATAATAAACGATATTGTTTCTCATGTGCGCTTGACCCAGCGTCCAATTGCGCAAACGCGACCAACTGTGATGCCGTTGCCCTCATAGCGTGTCGAGAAAACTGCGCAAGGCCCGTAATTCTTCCTTATCCATGTTCAGGGCTTTCAGACGTTCGCTGGTGGTGGGGAACAGCGGATCGTTGATTTGTTGCGCGGTGGGCCGTGGGCGCGGCATGCCCATGTTGTAAAACGCCAGCGTGCCTTCCATGTTCACGAACAGACCGTTATGCATCCACGGCGCGGTTTTGCTGACTAGTCGCAGGGACGGCGTACGGAAGGCGCCGACGTCTTCGGGCTTGTGGGTCACTTCGTAACGCCCCAGGTCCTCATATTTACGTCCGTAATAACTCAGTCCCACGTTATGGAATTGTTCGTCGCTCAAGGCGGGGCCGAAGTGGCAGTTCATGCAACGCGCTTTGGTGCGGAACAGGTGCAGGCCGTAAAGTTGCTCCTCGCTCATGCGCTGCGGGCGCCCGCGCAGTAATTGTTCAAAGGCGGTCGTGCGGGTAGCCGTTACCAGCGTGCGTTGAAAGGTCGCCAATGCGTGTGCGGTTTTTTCCTGGGTAATCGGCCCGGGCCCAAAGACGCGGGCAAACTGCGCCACGTAGGACGTGTCCGAGTTGAGTCGTTGCAACAGTTGCGGGATGTCGAAGGCCATTTCCACTGGGTCAGTGATCGGGTGCATGGCCTGTTGTTCAAGATTACCGCCGCGGCCATCCCAGAACAGCGCAGTGCTGTAGCCGCTCATCACCAGGCTGGGCGCATTGCGGCGGCCGTTTTGGCGGTCATGGCCAAAAGATACGCGTCGGCCATCGGCAAACGCCATGTCGGCTTCATGGCAGGACGCACAGGCAATCTGCCCTGAGCGCGACAGCTTGGGGTCGTTGAACAGTTTTTTACCCAGGGCGGCCTTGTCCTCGTTGAAGGGGTTGCTGGGGGGCGCGGGGGCATGAGCGGGGAGAGCGGCCATCTCTTGCCATTGCACGTCGGCGTCTATGCGAGGTGCTGGCCATTGCGCAATGGGCTGGCGATAAAGATTCGCGATGCAGGTTTTGTACTCGGCGGACCCTGCGATGCAGGGTTCAGCGGCGTGCGCGCTGCAGGCTAGTGCGCCCAGCCATAACCCAAGCACGCAGCGATGAAGGAGACTGTTCAAAATGTGTAACCCACTTCGACCATAAATTGGCGACCCACTTCAAAGGTTGTCATCCCCGTGGTGTCGGTGGTGCTGACGATTTGTTTGTCCAGCAGGTTGGTGACATCCAGGTTGACGAACACCGACTGGTCCCTGGCTGTTGGCATTTTCCAGGCCAGGCGGGTATCCCAGGTCAAGGCCCCGGAAAACGCTGTCTCTTCCCAGACGCGCACGGCATCCCCCTGAAACGCCGTGGTTTTACCCGTGGCCGCGATGCGCCGGTAGCCGTCGCGATAGCGCAGGAAGTTGCTCCACGTCAGGTGCAACGGTTCAACCTCGGTGACGGTGGTCAGGCGTGCCGTCCAGGGGCGGTTGTAATTGCTCGCGGGCATGTCCGAATAGTTCATGAACTTGCCGTCGTACTGGATCGTAGGGTCTTCCACATAAAGGGCGCCGATGTTAGCGCTGTAGTTGGACAGGCCAGTGTTTTGCACATTGCTCCAGTCCATGGCGAATTGCCCTGTGGTGCGGGTGCTGCCCACCACGAGGGGGTGCAGCGGGGTGATGGTCAGGGTGTAGATGTCAGCTTCGCTTTGGCCGCCGTTGTAATAGGTGTAGTAATTGGCCGCCAGGGTGGTGGGGTCGTCGGTGGGCGCACCGATCTGCGAGCCCCAGGCGCGGCTGACTTGCTCGCGGCCCTTACGGTTGACGTATTTGACGGCGAATTCGGTGTCCCACTGCACGTGGCTCAGGCCCAAGGTGAGTTCGTCGTCGTAGGGCACCTTCAACTGGTTGAACTTGCTGTCGTTGGGCGCGCGTTTGGTCATTTGCCAATCGGCCGAAGGTGTGGGCCGCGTGTATTCGGTGTTCATGGCGGCCACCCCGTCGCGCAGTTTGTAGGCGTACAGGTTGCGTCCGTAGTAACGATTGGCGCCCGCGGTGAGTCGGGTCTGCCCGTTGCCGAATACATCCAGCTCCACGGCGAATCGCGGCGCAAGTGTGACTTGTTTCATGTAGTCATCGCCGTCCATGCGCAAGCCGGGTCTCACGGTCAGGCGTTTGTAGCGTATTTCGTCCTGGATATAGAGCGCCCAGGAGCGCGTGTCGAAGGACGTCTTACCTTGGGTCACGGTTTTTTTGTTGGCATATTGCCCTTCCCAACCATTGACGGTCGTGCCCATCGAGCACAGCGGGTCATTGGCCGGGCAGGACGTGGCCTTGGCCACCGAATAACTGGTGTAGGGCGTGGCGCGCTCGTACATCACCGAGTTTTGCGCCAGCTCCAGACCGGTTTGCACGGCATGATCGACGCCCAGCCAGTTGACGCTGTTCCAGTCTGCCTTGAGCTTGTAGACCAGGGTTTTCTGCGCTTCATCGATATAGCCGAACCCGCCTTCCGTGGCCGTAAGCGCATTGGTCCAGTCTTTGGTTGTAGAGGTGCGCCAGAACACCATGTAATCGCTGTCCGAGGTGCGGGAGGTGTTCATCTGGCTCCAGCTGAGATTTTGCTCAACCCGTGCCAGCGGGGCATTCCAGACCGCGCGAGCGCTGATACTGTCACCGCCGGCTTTCATGATGCGACCGGAATAAATAGCGTTGGGCCCAAACGTTTCAGCAGTTTCTGGTGCGTGGGTGATGCTCACGTCCAACTTCCAGTCGTCGTTGACCTGCCAAGCGGCCTTGAGGAAGTAGTTGTCGATGCGTCGGGTCTGAACCTCGGCGGCATTGGCCGTTTCCGTCTGGTTGGAGACTGAAAACACGCGGGTCGGGATCGTGGAGTCCTTGCGCGAAAAGCTACCGAGCAAGCCGAAGTTCTCGGTCAAGTGACCTTCGAGGGTGGCGCGGGTGATGATTTTTTTAAATTCGGGCTGTGAGCTATTGCCGAACCCCGCCTCGTAATTCTCCAGATCGGGGTCGTCTTCGTTCAGGTGATACCGGGTCCATTCCGAGCGCGTCATTTGTACCGACAGCTTGCCGTGCAGGTCCATGCTCGGGTCACGTGTGTCTGCCTGCACCACACCGCCGTTGAAGCCACCATATTCGACGGGCACGTTGCTGTCGTAGACCTTGATGTCATTGAGCAGGTCAGTGTCGAGGGCCAGGCCTTGGCTGCGGCCAGGTATCTCGTCCATGTCATCGTTGGTGTTGCCGGGGTCCAGGTCGTTGTTCATGTTCATGCCGTCGACTATGAACAGGTTCTGCCAGGGCTGGGCGCCGTTGATGCTGATGTTGGCCGGGGCGATTTCACCGGGGGACTTACTGTTGAGCTGATTGTTGTCGAATTGCACGTTGGGGTTGGTGCGCAACAGGCTGGTGATGTCGCCATTGCCCGAAGGCAGGCTCTCGATCATTTGCCGGTCGATGACTTGCTCACCTTGGTACACCGAATCCATAGCGGTAATGGGCGTGCTTTTAATTAACAGCACATCACTTTCGGTGGGCGGCAGGATGGACACGCTGTCGGCGGACGTGACTTCCCATTGCAGCCCGCTGCCACTCAGCAGGCGGGCGAGGGCTTTCTCGGGGGTCATGTTGCCACTTACGGCGGCGCTGCCATGGGCTGCCAGTAGCGCGCTTTCCGCGCTGACTTGCCAGCCGGACTGTTGTGAAAACGCAATCAGCGCGGTAGCCAACGACTGGGCCGGAATCTGAAAGCGCAACTGCTGCTGACTAATCTGAGCCTGCGCTTCAGGAAGAGCGGCGCAGCTCAGTGAGGGCAGAAGCAGGCACGCAGCAAAGGAAAACGACCTGTAGCGAGGCAGGCTGACGCAACAACGCAAACGCGGACAAGGCATGAGATGACCTACGAAATGAAACGTCATAGTCACTAATACGAATCTTTATCAGTGACGTTCGTAGGTAAAGACGCCCGACGAATCAGGATTTCCATAAATAAATGAAAATAATCGTGGGAGCCGAAAAGGCGAGCGCAGGACCGCCCAGGTATTGCTTGTCATCGCCTCGCGCGGGGGTGACCGCTAGGGTTTTGTCGAAACGATCAACGTATACGGCACGCTGTCCTGCACATGTCCGCCAAGCGGCGCGATGGCTGCTTGCAGGGCGCGCTTGGGGTCGCGCAGGTTGAGGGCGGCTGTAATGCGACGCTGGCCGAGTGTGTTGTCTGTCAGCACAATCAGACCCGGCTGATAGCGCCGCAATTGTGCGATTACGTCATCCACCGTTTGGTTGATCGCCACCAGTTGCCAGCGTCGCCAGGGGGCGATGTGTTCGGCGGGCAGTTGAGTGAGGCGGGTGCTTTGCTCCGACGCGTTGAAGCGAAGTTGATCACCGTGGTGCAGTACGTGGTCGGGCCCGTCAGATGATTGCGAAGTTTTGACGGCCACCGTGCCGCTTTCAACGCTGACGTCTACATTGTTATCGTTCAGGTTCACGGCAAATTCAGTCCCGGTTACCCGCACGCGCACAGCGCCAGCATTGACGTAGAACGCGCGCGCAGCATCGGGCTTTACCGAGAAAAATGCCTGGCCGCGCAACAACGTGACCACCCTTCGCTGCGGGTCGATTTGCACGTCCACCACGCTATTGCTGTCGAGCAATACGTGGCTGCCGTCGCTCAGGGTGATGTCGCGGTGTTCGGCCGTCGGGCTATGAAAATCGGCACGCACGGCTTGCCAGTCCGGCAGCAGCATGAACATCGCGCAGGCTGCGACGGCTGCGCCGATCAGCGAGCGGTTACGGCGGCTAAAGCGTCTTGGGGCAGGCGCGGCCGACACCATGGGCGAGGCTGAAGGTTCCACGGGCAGGCTCAGCGCCTCGCCGCTCATGCGCCAGACTTTCAAGGCTTTACGGTAGGCCGCTTCATGCTCGGGTGCACTGGCACGCCATTCGCTCAGCTGTTTGTTCAGGCGGGGGTCGTCAGGGTGCTGCTGAATCAGCAGCAGCCAGTCGAGCGCAGTCTCCCAGACCGGGTTCGGGGTTTCAGACGTCACGGCGCACGCCACTGGATTCAAGCATGTGGGTGGGTGCGGCAGGTGGCGGCGTATCGAAAAAGTCAGTCATCGCTCATTTGTTCCGCGCAGTAGGTCAGGGCGTCGCGTACCAATTGATGGGCCAGGCTGACAGAAATCCCCAGTTGTGTGCCGATTTGCTGGAACGTCAGCCCTTGCAAGCGATGCAGGATAAACGCTTGGCGGGTACGTTCCGGAAGCCGGGCCAGAGCATGTTGCAATTTGCGCAGCTCGTCCAGATGCAGGGCCTGCTGCTCGGGCGATGGGGTGCTGGAAATGTGCTCGTCGGGTGTGTCATCGCGGGTGGTGTGGCGGTTCTCAAGGCTGATGCGGCGATTGAGGTCAAACGCCAGGTTGCGCACGATTCGGTAGAGGTAGCCAACGGGTTGGGTCAAGGGGCTGAGGTTGTCCGCCCCTTGGCTGAATCGCAACCAGGCGTCTTGCACAACATCTTCTGCCTTGGCGCGGCAGCCCACGATGGGGGCGGCATAGTCCACCAGAGCATGTCGATGCGCGAGGTACAGTTGAAGCCTTTCGTTGGTGTCGGGCACGGGTTTCCAGGAGTACGCATGAGCGATCTGAAGATGGCCGGATATTAGTGCGATTGAGATGGATTATCAAATACAGTGTTAAGGGGAGTAATAGAAGGTTTTTAACGGGGAGGGGAACGGAATGGCAGAAACTAAAAAGCCCGCTTTCGCGGGCTTTTTATGTGGTTACACAGAGTAAATCTGTAAACCTGAATTGGTGCCCAGAAGAAGACTCGAACTTCCACGACCTTGCGGTCACCAGCACCTGAAGCTGGCGTGTCTACCAATTTCACCATCTGGGCAGTATCAGCAACGTTGCCGCTGTTGATGTGGCGCACTATACGGAGCACTTTTAAATCTGTAAACCCCTGTTTTAGTTTTATTAAATCAGTGGCTTAGAACGCAAAAACCCGCTTTCGCGGGTTTTTGTGTGAGGCTGAAGATTGTACTAATCTCCATCTCTAAATTGGTGCCCAGAAGAAGACTCGAACTTCCACGACCTTGCGGTCACCAGCACCTGAAGCTGGCGTGTCTACCAATTTCACCATCTGGGCAGCATCTTCAACGTTGCCGTTGTCGATGGCGCGCACTATACGGATGCCCCTTTGACCTGTAAAGCGTTGTGAATAAAAATATCGAAAATTTTTCGCGAATGGTTACACGGCAAGCGTAAAGCGCGTCAGAAAGGACTAATAAGGCTCTGAGTGAGTCCGAAATTTCCCGTTTCAATACGCGTATGCCAAACTAACCCGCATATAGACAAGGTGAAAACTATCTAATGGCCGATTGGCAGACCCTCGATCCCGAGGCCGCACGTGAAGCGGAAAAATACGAAAACCCTATTCCTAGCCGCGAGCTGATTCTTCAGCATCTGGCCGAGCGCGGTTCGCCGGCTGCTCGCGAGCAGTTGGTAGAAGAGTTTGGTCTTACCACGGAAGACCAGATCGAAGCCCTGCGCCGTCGCCTGCGAGCGATGGAGCGCGATGCGCAACTTATTTATACCCGTCGCGGCACCTACGCCCCGGTGGATAAGCTTGACCTGATTCTTGGTCGTATCAGTGGTCATCGCGATGGCTTCGGCTTTCTGATCCCGGATGACGGCAGCGACGACTTGTTCATGAGCCCGGCGCAAATGCGTCTGGTGTTTGATGGTGACCGTGCGCTGGCCCGTGTTTCGGGGCTTGATCGCCGTGGACGTCGTGAAGGCGTGATTGTTGAAGTCGTCTCCCGCGCTCACGAAACCATCGTCGGCCGTTACTTCGAAGAAGGCGGCATCGGTTTTGTCGTGGCCGATAACCCGAAAATCCAGCAAGAAGTGTTGGTGACACCGGGGCGCAATGCCGGTGCCAAAATCGGTCAGTTCGTTGAAGTGAAGATCACTCACTGGCCGACTCCGCGTTTCCAGCCGCAGGGTGATGTGCTCGAGGTCGTGGGTAACTACATGGCGCCTGGCATGGAAATCGACATTGCCCTGCGCACGTACGACATTCCGCATGTGTGGCCTGAGGGCGTTGTTAAAGAAGCGCGCCGCCTCAAGCCTGAAGTAGAAGAGAAAGACAAAGAGAAGCGCATCGATCTGCGTCATCTGCCGTTCGTCACCATTGACGGCGAAGATGCGCGTGACTTCGATGACGCTGTGTTCTGTGAAGCCAAGCCTGGCAAGTTGCGCCTGTTCTCGGGTGGCTGGAAGCTGTACGTGGCCATCGCCGACGTTTCCAGTTACGTGAAAATCGGTTCGGCGCTGGATACCGAAGCGCAAGTGCGTGGCAACTCGGTGTACTTCCCGGAGCGCGTGATTCCGATGCTGCCCGAGGAGCTGTCCAACGGCCTGTGCTCCCTGAACCCGAAAGTCGATCGTTTGGCGATGGTGTGCGAGATGACCATCTCGAAAACCGGCGAAATGACTGACTATCAGTTTTATGAGGCGGTGATCCACTCCCAGGCGCGTCTGACCTACAACAAGGTCAGCACCATGCTTGAGCACGCTAAAACCAGCGAAGCCAAGCAACTGCGCAGTGAATACGCCGATGTGGTGCCACACCTCAAACAGCTTTATTCACTGTATAAGGTCTTGCTGGCGGCCCGTCACACTCGGGGCGCGATTGATTTTGAAACTCAGGAAACCCGCATTATTTTCGGGGCTGACCGCAAAATCGCTGAAATTCGCCCAACCACACGTAATGACGCCCATAAGCTGATTGAAGAGTGCATGCTGGCGGCCAACGTGGCCACGGCTGAGTTCCTCAAGAAGCATGAAATTCCTGCGTTGTACCGTGTGCATGATGGCCCGCCGCCAGAGCGTCTGGAAAAGCTGCGCGCCTTCCTGGGCGAACTGGGCCTGACCTTGCATAAAGGCAAGGACGGCCCTACGCCCAAGGACTATCAGGCATTGCTGGCCAGCATCAAGGACCGTCCGGATTTCCACCTGATCCAGACCGTTATGCTGCGTTCGCTGAGTCAGGCGGTGTACAGCGCTGATAACCAGGGTCACTTCGGCCTGAATTACGAAGCCTATACCCACTTCACCTCACCGATCCGTCGCTACCCGGACTTGCTCACGCACCGTGCGATTCGCAGTGTGATCCATTCCAAAATGGACACTCCGCACGTTCGTCGTGCTGGCGCGATGACCATTCCGAAAGCGCGTATTTACCCGTACGACGAAGCCGCTCTTGAGCAACTCGGCGAGCAATGCTCCATGAGCGAGCGCCGTGCAGACGAAGCCACGCGTGACGTGACGAACTGGCTCAAGTGCGAATTCATGAAAGACCGCGTAGGCGAATCGTTCCCGGGTGTTGTTACTGCCGTGACCGGTTTCGGCCTGTTCGTGGAATTGACTGACATCTATGTGGAAGGCCTGGTGCATGTCACGGCCTTGCCGGGTGACTATTACCACTTCGACCCTGTGCACCACCGCCTGGCGGGTGAGCGCACCGGTCGCAGCTTCCGTCTGGGCGATACTGTTGAAGTGCGGGTGATGCGCGTCGATCTCGACGAGCGCAAAATCGACTTCGAAATGGCTGAGAAAACGCTGACTGCGCCGATCGGTCGTAAAAATCGCGGGACCGAAAAGCCGGCTGCTAAATCGACCAAGCCTGCGGGCAAGCCAAGCGGGTACGACACTGAAAAAGCCGTCGAGCCTGCCAAGGCGCCGCGTCGCGCTCCTGCAAAGACCAGCAAGAATACGGACGACGCCTATCGCCCCAGTGATGCGGCAGCCAAAAATGCCGAGCTGCGCAAAAGTCGTGAATTGAAGCAGGCACTGCTGAACGAATCGAAAAACGGCGGTCGGACATCGGCGCCGGGAAAGTCGGGGAGGGCAGCACCCGCTAAAGACGCGGGCAAGCCTTCCAAGCCAAGCAAACACCGTAAAGGCCCGCCAAAATCGGGCGCCGCGCCAGCTGCTAAAAGCGGCGGGTCGCGCAAACCTAAGGCCAAGTCATGAGTCAGTTGGAAAAAATCTACGGCATTCACGCCGTAGAAGCGTTGCTTCGT
Organism: Pseudomonas sp. WS 5078; assembly: GCF_012985745.1. Classification (NCBI taxonomy): domain Bacteria; kingdom Pseudomonadati; phylum Pseudomonadota; class Gammaproteobacteria; order Pseudomonadales; family Pseudomonadaceae; genus Pseudomonas; species Pseudomonas sp. WS 5078. Next base: position 129,881 of record NZ_JAAQWX010000005.1, read on the forward strand.
CATCACCCAAAGCGCGTCAAGCAAGTGTGGTTGGCTGAGGGTCGTAGCGATCCACGCGTGCAGACGCTGATCACGCTGGCCGATGAAAATCGTGTGCCGGTCGGCAATGCTGAGCGTCGTGAAATGGACGTGTGGGTCGAAGGCGTGCACCAGGGCGTTGTGGCAGATGTTAGCCCGAGCCAGGTGTGGGGCGAGGCCATGCTCAACGAACTGCTGGATCGCACTGAAGGGGCTCCGCTGATTCTGGTGCTGGACGGCGTAACGGATCCGCATAACTTGGGTGCTTGCTTGCGTACTGCCGATGCGGCGGGTGCTTTGGCTGTGATCGTGCCTAAAGACAAGTCCGCAACGTTGACGCCGACGGTGCGAAAAGTGGCTTGTGGTGCGGCGGAAGTTATCCCGTTGGTGGCGGTGACCAATCTCGCGGCAACCCTGAAAAAGCTTCAACAGCGCGGTCTCTGGATCGTCGGCACTGCCGGCGAAGCCGAGCAAGAGCTGTACGAGCAAGACCTGACAGGCCCGACCATTCTGATCATGGGCGCTGAAGGTAAAGGCATGCGCCGCCTGACGCGCGAGCACTGCGACTACTTGGTGCGCTTGCCGATGGCGGGTAGCGTCAGCAGCTTGAACGTCTCCGTGGCTACGGGTGTTTGCCTGTTCGAAGCCCTGCGTCAGCGCAGCGTCAAAGCCAAGTCGCCCGCGAAAAAGAAATAAACCAGCCTTGGGGCCGCTGCCTGCGGTTGCGATCGAGCGCGAGGCTCGGTGTGCAGTCAACCGCAGCGGCTACAAAAAACAGGCATGGGTTGATTGTTCAAATAATCACCAATTGCCTTGCGCCTCTCTTGTGCCTTCTCTACAATTGCGCCCCTTGCCGTCATGGCGGGCGCATATGTGCCTCTCTAGGCAAGACACACAAGTGTCATTCACTCCTTGTCTGACCGCTTTTCAGTTAGCGGCAGGCTACAACCCGTAAGGAGCATTCATGCGTCATTACGAAATCATCTTTTTGGTCCACCCGGATCAAAGCGAACAAGTCGGCGGCATGGTAGAGCGTTACACCAAGCTGATCGAAGAAGACGGCGGCAAAATCCACCGTCTGGAAGATTGGGGCCGTCGTCAACTGGCCTACGCAATCAACAATGTTCACAAGGCTCACTACGTGATGCTGAACGTTGAGTGCACTGGCAAAGCCCTGGCTGAGCTGGAAGACAACTTCCGTTACAACGATGCTGTGATCCGTAACCTGGTCATCCGTCGCGACGAAGCCGTAACTGGCCAGTCCGAGATGCTCAAGGCTGAAGAGAACCGCAGTGAGCGCCGTGAGCGTCGTGACCGTCCTGAGCATTCTGACAGCGCCGATGGCGATGACAGCGATAACAGCGACGCCAGCGATAACGCTGACGAGTAATCCACGGACCTTTTGAGGAGCCAATTACATGGCACGTTTCTTCCGTCGTCGTAAATTCTGCCGCTTCACAGCAGAAGAAGTGAAAGAGATCGATTACAAGGATCTCAACACTCTGAAAGCTTACGTATCCGAGACCGGCAAAATTGTTCCAAGCCGTATCACCGGTACTAAAGCTCGTTATCAGCGTCAGCTGGCCACCGCTATCAAGCGCGCCCGCTTCCTGGCCCTGCTGGCCTACACCGACAGCCACGGCCGCTGAGACCGGGCAGTCGACAAGCAGTAAAGGATTGAAGCATGCGCGCCTTAGCTGAGTTCATCATGCGAGGCCGTGTGCAGGCCACGTTAGTCGTGGCCGGATGTGCGGCATTGCCGTTCTTGTTCTGGTTGAGTGCTGCTGCAGGTAGCCTTGTGCTCCTGCGGCGCGGTCCGAGAGATGCGTTAAGCATCCTCTCATGGGCGTTACTGCCGGCCTTGGTCTGGTGGTTTATCGGAGAGCCCCGCACCTTAATGGTGTTGTTGGGAACTCTGGGTCTGGCGTTGTTTTTGCGCGCCGGGCAGCCCTGGCATCGCGTGCTGCTGGTCAGCGTGGCGTTGGGTGGTGTGTATGGCGTAATCCTGGGCACGGTTTTCCGCGAACCCATTGGTGCGATGGCGCAGGAGTTGGAAAAACTCTTGCCGCAGGTCCTCAATGGTCTCTACGACAAGTTATCTGACGTAGAGCGAGCGCGCCTTGGGGCACTGATTGCACCCGTCCTGACCGGTTTGATTGCAGCTTTGATGCAGGTCGTCAGCGTGCTGAGTCTGATGCTTGGGCGTTATTGGCAAGCGTTGTTGTACAATCCGGGCGGTTTTGCCAGCGAATTTCGCAGCATCCGCCTACCGCTGGGTCCAGCGCTATTGTTGCTGGCGTGCATGCTGGTCGGTCCGAACTTCGGACCACAAATGGCCATGCTCACGCCGTTGTGCAGCGTAGCGTTGTTCTTCGCCGGGCTGGCCCTGATTCATGGGCTGGTGGCGCAAAAGCGACTGGCCAAATTTTGGCTGGTGGGGTTGTACGTCACGCTGTTGCTGTTCATGCAGCTGATCTATCCGTTGCTCGTGGTTTTGGCCATTGTCGACAGCCTGATTGATTTTCGCGGACGTTTGGCGCCGAAAGACGTCGATAAAGACTCTGCGAACGGTGAAGGTTAAAAGTTAAGAGGATTTTCACATGCAACTGATCCTTCTGGAAAAAGTCGCAAACCTGGGCAACCTGGGCGACAAAGTAAATGTTAAGGCCGGTTACGGTCGTAACTACCTGCTGCCATACGGCAAAGCTACCGCTGCAACCGCTGCCAACCTGGCTGCGTTTGAAGAGCGTCGCGCTGAGCTGGAAAAAGCAGCAGCTGACAAGAAAGCTTCGGCTGAAACTCGCGCTGCCCAACTGGCTGAGCTGGAAGTGACTATCACTGCCACCGCTGGTGACGAAGGCAAGCTGTTCGGTTCGATCGGTACTCACGACATCGCTGATGCACTGACCGCCTCTGGCGTTGAAGTTGCAAAAAGCGAAGTTCGTCTGCCGAACGGCACTATCCGTAACGTTGGCGAATTCGACGTGGCTGTGCACCTGCACGCCGAAGTTGAAGCAACCGTACGCGTTGTTGTGGTAGCTGCTTAAGCAGTCTGACTGACTGGCACCTTGTGTGTCGGACGGTTAACATCGGGCACGATCCTGTTTACAGGTCGTGCCCTTTGTCTTTCTGCAGACCCTGATTTTCACCCCAAAATTACACGTGGCCATGAACGATATCTCAGCTCCTGAGCAATATGACCTGCAAACCGCATCCCTGAAGGTGCCACCGCATTCCATCGAGGCCGAACAGGCCGTGCTCGGTGGTTTGATGCTGGACAACAACGCCTGGGAGCGCGTGCTGGATCAGGTCTCGGACGGCGATTTCTATCGGCATGACCACCGCCTGATCTTCCGGGCGATTGCCAAGCTGGCGGACCAGAATTCCCCGATTGATGTCGTGACCCTTGCCGAGCAGTTGGACAAGGAAGGTCAGACCTCGCAAGTTGGCGGTCTGGGCTACCTCGGCGAACTGGCGAAAAACACCCCGTCGGTGGCGAACATCAAGGCGTACGCCCAGATCGTTCGGCAGCGTGCGACGCTGCGCCAACTGATCGGCATCAGCACTGAAATCGCAGACAGTGCATTCAACCCCGAAGGCCGAACCGCCGAGGAGATCCTCGATGAGGCCGAGCGCCAGATCTTTGCGATTGCCGAGGCCCGGCCAAAAACCGGCGGCCCGGTAAGCGTCAATGACTTGCTGACCAAGGCCATCGATCGCATCGATACCTTGTTCAACACCGACAATGCCATTACCGGGCTCTCCACGGGGTATACCGACCTCGATAACATGACCAGCGGCTTGCAACCTGCCGACTTGATCATCGTCGCTGGTCGTCCCTCGATGGGTAAAACCACGTTCGCGATGAACCTGGTAGAAAACGCCGTGTTGCGCAGTGAAAAAGCCGTACTGGTGTACTCCCTCGAGATGCCAGGCGAATCGCTGATCATGCGTATGCTGTCGTCCCTTGGGCGTATCGATCAGAGCAAGGTGCGTGCGGGCCGTCTTGAAGACGATGACTGGCCGCGCCTCACCTCGGCAGTCAACCTGCTCAACGACCGCAAACTGTTCATCGATGACACGGCGGGTATCAGCCCGTCAGAGATGCGTGCGCGGACCCGGCGTCTGGTGCGTGAGCACGGTGACATTGGCCTGATCATGATCGACTACCTGCAATTGATGCAGATTCCAGGCTCGGGCGGCGATAACCGAACCAACGAAATTTCCGAAATCTCGCGATCCTTGAAAGCGTTGGCCAAGGAATTCAACTGCCCGGTGGTCGCACTGTCACAGCTCAACCGATCGCTTGAGCAACGGCCCAACAAACGCCCGATCAACTCCGACTTGCGTGAATCCGGAGCCATCGAGCAGGACGCCGACGTCATCATGTTCGTGTACCGGGACGAGGTCTATCACCCTGAAACCGAACACAAGGGCGTTGCTGAAATCATCATCGGCAAGCAGCGTAACGGCCCGATCGGTACGGCCCGCCTGGCGTTCATCGGGAAATACACACGCTTTGAAAACCTGGCGCCGGGCAGTTACAACTTCGACGACGAGTAAACGTTCGTCACCTCCTGACGGGCTGGTCTGCTGAGTCCTGCGCAGATTCATGGCCGTCAGGTGCCTTAAGCTTCTTATCAATTCCGACCATTGCCGTCGGAATTGGTTATTTTTTGTGCTATATTCCGCGCCCGCGAATTTCTCCGTAAATGTCGCGCCCTTTTTTTGCACTCAACACCGGTCATCGACATGCAAGCAGCGAAGCCAATTTTTGACTATCCGAAGTACTGGGCCGAATGTTTCGGGCCAGCGCCATTCCTGCCAATGAGCAGGGAGGAGATGGATCAGCTTGGCTGGGATTCATGCGACATCATCATCGTTACCGGTGATGCATATGTCGATCATCCGTCGTTCGGCATGGCGATCATCGGTCGTTTGCTGGAGTCCCAGGGGTTCCGTGTGGGCATCATTGCCCAGCCGAACTGGCAGTCCAAAGACGACTTCATGAAGCTTGGCGAGCCGAACCTGTTCTTCGGCGTGGCCGCTGGCAACATGGATTCGATGATCAACCGCTACACCGCCGACAAGAAAATCCGTTCCGATGACGCCTACACCCCCGGTGGCATGGCGGGTAAACGTCCGGATCGCGCGAGTTTGGTGTACAGCCAGCGCTGTAAAGAAGCCTACAAGCATGTGCCTATTGTTCTGGGCGGTATTGAGGCTTCCCTGCGCCGCATTGCGCATTACGACTACTGGCAAGACCGCGTGCGCAACTCGATCCTGATCGACGCCTGTGCCGACATCCTGCTGTACGGCAACGCCGAACGCGCGATTGTCGAAGTGGCCCAACGCCTGTCGTACGGTCACAAGATCGAAGACATCACCGATGTACGCGGCACCGCGTTCATTCGCCGTGACACGCCTAAAGACTGGTACGAAGTCGACTCCACGCGCATCGACCGTCCGGGCAAGATCGACAAGATCATCAACCCGTACGTGAATACGCAGGACACCCAGGCCTGCGCTATCGAGCAGGAAAAAGGCCCGGTTGAAGACCCGAGCGAAGCCAAGGTTGTGCAGATCCTGGCTAGCCCGCGCATGACCCGTGACAAAACGGTGATCCGTCTCCCGTCTGTCGAAAAAGTTCGTGCCGATGCGGTGCTTTATGCACACGCCAACCGCGTGCTTCACCTCGAAACCAACCCGGGCAATGCCCGTGCACTGGTACAGAAGCATGGCGAAGTGGACGTCTGGTTCAACCCGCCTCCGATTCCGATGACCACTGAAGAGATGGACTACGTGTTCGGCATGCCTTACGCACGTGTTCCGCACCCTGCGTATGGCAAGGAGAAAATTCCTGCCTACGACATGATCCGCTTCTCGGTGAACATCATGCGCGGCTGCTTTGGCGGCTGTACCTTCTGCTCAATCACTGAGCACGAAGGTCGAATCATCCAGAACCGTTCCGAAGAGTCGATCATCCGGGAAATCGAAGAGATTCGTGACAAGGTGCCTGGCTTTACCGGGGTCATTTCCGACCTTGGCGGGCCGACCGCGAACATGTACCGCATCGCGTGCAAAAGCCCGGAAATCGAATCCGCGTGCCGCAAGCCGTCGTGCGTGTTCCCCGGCATTTGCCCGAACCTGAACACCGACCACTCGTCGCTGATTCAGCTGTATCGCAGTGCCCGGGCCTTGCCGGGTGTGAAGAAAATCCTGATCGCTTCCGGCCTGCGTTACGACCTCGCGGTCGAGTCGCCGGAGTACGTGAAAGAGCTGGTGACCCACCACGTCGGCGGTTACCTGAAGATCGCCCCGGAACACACCGAGGAAGGTCCGCTCAACCAGATGATGAAGCCGGGCATTGGCAGCTATGACAAGTTCAAGCGCATGTTCGAGAAGTACACCAAGGAAGCGGGCAAAGAGCAGTACCTGATTCCGTACTTTATTGCTGCTCACCCCGGCACCAAAGACGAGGACATGATGAACCTGGCGCTGTGGCTCAAGGGCAACGGTTTCCGGGCGGATCAGGTGCAGGCGTTCTACCCGTCGCCTATGGCCACGGCCACGGCGATGTACCATTCGGGCAAGAACCCGCTGCGTAAGGTCACGTACAAAAGTGACTCGGTGACCATCGTCAAGAGCGAAGAGCAGCGCCGTCTGCACAAGGCGTTCTTGCGTTATCACGACCCTAAAGGCTGGCCGATGCTGCGTGAAGCCTTGACCCGCATGGGCCGCGCCGACCTGATCGGCTCGGGCAAGGATCAACTGATTCCGCTGCACCAGCCGGCCACTGACAGTTATCAAAGTGCCCGTCGTAAAAACTCGACACCTGCCGGTAGCCACAAAGTGGCCAAGGATTCGACCACCAAAATCCTCACCCAGCATACTGGCTTGCCGCCACGTGCCAGTGACGGTGGCAATCCGTGGGACAAGCGTGAGCAAGCCAAGGCTGCGGCCTTTGCCCGTAACAAACAGGCAGCCAAAGAGCGGCATGAAGCGGCCAAAGGCGGCAAAGGCAAAAAGCCTGCCCGCAAGCCCGTCGTGCCGCGCTAACAGTCCGGGCAGCGGCTACAGCATGGCGTCTGTAGCCGCTTTCCAGGCGCAGGTCTGCAACCGGACGCGCAGCGTTCGCCCTTGCTGAGCCGACTCTCTACCTGAAAACGTAATAAGCAGGTTCAATGCCAGCACAGCCTTGTGCTGCCCGACTGTGGCGACAGGGTTTACAGGGTGTGCGCTGAGAGGCTTGCCACGCGGGCCTGCGGCCAGAGTGATACCTGCTCCAGGAGCGGATCATGAAGAGCGTCTGAGGGCGTTACAAGGCGGTCAGGGTGACTGCGAGGATCAACAGCCGGGCTGCTGATCCTGATCACAGATCCTGTGGGCCGGGTTGTGGATAACCGGGCCGAGGGTGTTACGCGTTCGGTGCTTTATCGTCTGTACCGTCTGTTGCGCCAGTCTCTTGCGCGTCAACGTCACCTTCAGTGTCGACGTCCTGCTCCACGTCTGTGGCGCCACCTTCAGCGGCAGCCTTCTTGCGTTGCAGCTTCTCTTCTTTCTTCTGCTCTTTAGCCAGGTCTCTTTGACGCTTTGCGAAGTTATAGTTTGGTTTGGCCATGGGCGATCCTCTTGCGCTCGAAGATGAGGTGAGCGGTGGGTATTCTGCCCTGTATTAGTGCCTAGCCGTTAGCCGGGTTTTTGCAAGGCTGTTTTTCTCGTCTGAAATATGGCGCTGGCAGTGGTGAAAACTGGGGTATACCCCGCCGACTTATTCTCCAAACCTCAAAAAAATGACCTAAGGTTATAAGCCGTCCGTTCGTCTAGCAGGCTATTACACCGGATTAAAACGTTTTGCCATGACTCAGGTCATTGGAATTGAGACGATTTTCGGGCAACCTGTATACAAATTGTGGATTTTTTATACCCTGCCTTGGAGATACATCATGTTTGCCAAAGTTGTTGCGGTATCCCTTTTGACCCTGGCCAGCGGCCAATTGCTGGCTGCTGAATGCAAAGTGACTGTCGATTCGACCGATCAGATGTCGTACAACACCAAAGAAATCACCATCGACAAGTCCTGCAAAACGTTCACGGTAGAACTGACTCACTCCGGCAACCTGCCGAAGAACGTCATGGGTCATAACTGGGTGCTGAGCACAAAAGCCGACATGCAGGGCATTGCGACTGATGGTATCGCTGCAGGTCTGGACAAGAACTACCTGAAAGACGGCGACACGCGCGTCATTGCTCACACCAAGATCATCGGTGCGGGCGAGAAAGATTCGGTAACGTTTGACGTTTCCAAGCTCAAAGCGGGTGAGGAATATGAGTTCTTCTGCACCTTCCCGGGCCACAACTCGATGATGAAAGGCGCTGTGGTACTTAAATAAGGCCGCGCAACGCTTAAAAACAGCCCTGACGCGCTCACGCCGTCAGGGCTGTTTACGTTTTGGATCAGGCTGTAGATGCGGTCATCTTGAAAATTCCCTGGGCGTTGCTGCTGTCGAAGTCCAGGTCCAGTCGTTGCGTCTGTGGGTTGATCTCACGTTGAATGAATTCAACGAAAGACCCCGGCACTTGATGCTCCCGGTACATCCCGTGCGCATCAAGCAGACCGCGGGTCACGCTGCAGGCGCGGTACGCGGTTTGCATCACCCGTCCTGATGCCGACACCTCAATGGCGTCTTTCATCGGTCGTTGCAGGTCGCGTTGTTGCGCCACGGTGGCGTGCAGATCGCTGACACGGTCGGTCAGGTGGTTGAAGCTATTGCCTTCGGTGGCGATCCACGCCATTTCGGCGCTTTCCTTCAACAGGCACTGATAATCGGCTTCCTGCACGGCGCCATGCTGGCGATCAAATGCCTGGTACAACCCCGGTAACACGCGTTGCGCATCGCTCAGGCTGCAATGGTGGGTGAGTTGCAGGCGGTTGAGGATGCTCAGGTGCTCAGCCAGGAGAGGGTCGCGGCTACTTCGGACCACGCGAGTGACGGCCTGTTGAAACGCCACGCTGAAACGACCAGGGTGCAATTCCGATACAAAAAATTGCGCAATGCCTTCAGGCAAGTCCATGTGTCGGTAGCCCCAGCCCGTCATGTTCAATTTGGTCAGGGGATAAGTGCGCGTGTCGGTAAAGCCGAGCGGCTCCAGCAACCGCGAGAACGCCAGACGACCGCGAGGCAACTCGCCATTCAGCGGCCAGTCCACCGTGCGAATGGCACCATGATCAAAAACAACTTTGCGACCGTGCTGCGCTTGCTCGTGCACATAGCGTCGGCCATCCGGCACGGCGTCGACCAGTTTGTGCAGCAGGCACAGATTTAGCGCCTCAGCGAGCCATGCCCGATGGAGCGCTTGCGGGTGCCAGCTGAAATCCAGCAGGCCTTGGGGGACCTCGACATGCTCGCGCAACCAGCGAGCGGCGGGTTGGCCGATTACGGACTCGACCAGCGAAAACAGACCATCGAATTCAGACATGGCGGACAGGGCTCTGGGGACGAAACGAGCGTCTATCAAAGCCCTTGAGGCAAACAGTCACAAGCGAAAAAAAATGCGGGGGTCATTCCGTTTTTTCTGGCTGGACAGTCAGCCCTCTCCTGAGTGAAGAGGGCTGGGGTGAGGCAAGAGTGGCTTCGGTCTTACGGCGCAAACGGCATTTCGCGCTTGTGATGGGTTTTTTCATACGTGTTGCAGATGATGTTGAACGCTTGCTCACTCACCGGTTCGCCGTGCAGGAAGGCATCAATCTCGGCATAGGTTACGCCGTGGGACGCTTCGTCGGGCTTGCCCGGCTCCAGGTCTTCGAGGTCCGCAGTCGGGACTTTTTCGACCAGCGACTCGGGGGCACCGAAATAGCGGGCAATGGCCCGGACCTGATTTTTAACCAGCCCGCTAAGCGGTGCCAGGTCGCACGAGCCATCCCCGAACTTGGTGAAGAAGCCCATCACCGCTTCTGCTGCGTGGTCGGTGCCGATGACCAGCCCGCCCGTTGCGCCAGCGATGGTGTATTGCGCCACCATGCGCATCCGCGCCTTGGTATTGCCCAGCACAAAGTCTACCGTGGCTGGCGGTTTGCCTTCGAACGAGGCAACTTCGGCGGCCAGCGCCTTGACTGCAGGGCCGATGTTCACGGTCTGGCGTTCGTCCGGGTTGATGAAGTCCACCGCAGCGGTCGCGTCGATTTCGTCGTGCTGGACACCGTAAGGCAAGCGCACGGCGATAAAACGGTAATTCTCATCGCCGGTCTGCTCGCGCAGTTGCTTGATCGCGCGTTGCGCCATCAGGCCGGCGGTCAATGAATCGACACCACCGCTGATGCCCAGTACCAGGGTTTTGAGCCGGGCATTGTGCAGGCAGCACTGGATAAAGGTAATGCGGCGTGCGACTTCCGCCTCAAGGGCCGCGTCGTCTTTAAACGGCGGCTGGACCTTGAGGTCTTTGGCGATCTGGCGCTGTACGGCCTGCATGATTCACTCCTTGGGAGAATGTTCAGGAACTTGGAAAACGTGGCGCAAATAGGCGGCGAAGTTAGGATCAGAGCAGTGAGTCTTGCCCGGCTCATCTGAAATTTTCGCCACAGGTGAGCCGTTGCAGCCGGTCATTTTAAGCACGATGCTCATGGGCTCAACCCCAGGGATGTCGCAGGTCAGGTTGGTTCCGATACCGAAACTGACATTGATCCGGCCACGTAACGCGCGAAAGATCTCCAGTGAGCGGGGCAGGGTCAGGCTGTCGGAGAACACCAGCGTTTTGCTCATCGGATCAATGCCCAACTGGTGGTAATGCGCGATGCATTTTTCGGCCCACACCACGGGGTCGCCCGAGTCGTGACGCAAACCGTCAAACAGCTTGGCGAAGTAAAGATCGAAATCTGTAAGGAAGGCATCGGTGGTGATGCAGTCCGTGAGTGCAATCCCCAGCAGTCCACGGTATTCGCGCACCCAGCAGTCCAGCGCAGCGCTCTGGCTGTCGATCAGGCGCGGGCCGAGCTGTTGATGCGCCATGATCCATTCGTGGGCCATGGTGCCCAGCGGCTTCATGTCCAGTTCGCGGGACAGGTTGACGTTACTGGTGCCCACAAACTTTCCGGGAAAGTCATGTTTGAGTACGTTGACCACTTCCTCTTGCACCCGGTACGAAAACCGACGCCGGGTTCCGAAATCGGCTACCTGCAAGCCAGCCAATTCATCGGCGCTGGCGTTGGCCTGCAACCAGTCAAACTTTCGATAGAGCTGTTCGCGGGCCTGGGACAGCACTGTGTTGGCATACCGCGAGCGGTTGCGCACTTCACTGACAATCGCCAGCAGAGGTACCTCGAACAGAATCACATGCAGCCACGGGCCGCGCAGACGAATGAAGAGTTCGCCGTTTTCGATCCCCGTATGGACATAGCGCAGGTTGAAACGAAACAACCCGAGGAAGCGTATGAAGTCAGGCTTCATAAACGTAATCCGTTCCAGAAAGCCGAGCTGGTCCTGACTCATATTCAAGTCGGCCAAACGTTCGATCTGATGCCGAATTTCGCTCAAGTACGGGCGTAAATCTTCGTGATTACGGCACCGAAATTCCCATTCAACTTCCACATTGGGGTAGTTGTGCAGCACCGCCTGCATCATGGTCAATTTGTAGAAGTCGGTGTCGAGCAAGTTCTGCACGATGCGATCGGCAAACACACTCTCGCTCATAACGCGAATCTCCATGCTGGCCGTGCCTGATTGCCACGGCGCTCAGCTCTTTCAATGAATGACGCTAGTGGCGCATATTCGCGTGCGGTTTTGCCAGCGGTTTCTGCTTAAACAAGGGCTACAGAGCCTGTTGCTCATCCAATTGCTCCATCATCCAGCTCACAAACGCTCTCACTTTCGGCACGCCGGACGAATGCTCCGGATACGCCAGATAGTACGCGTCATGGCTGGGCATGGCGTAGGGCCAGGCAATCACCAGTTTGCCGTCCGCCAATTCCTCTTCGACCAGAAAGCGCGGCAGCAGTGCAACGCCACACCCCACCTGCGCTGCCCGGATGCACATATAGAACGTGTCAAAGCGTGGGCCATGGTAACTGTGGTCAGTGTGATAGCCCTGGCTTTCAAACCACTCATGCCACGCTTGCGGTCGCGAAGCGTTTTGCAGCAGGACCAGCTCGGTGAGGTGCGTCGGGTCGGTAAAGGGCTTGTCGGGCAGACTCGATGGCGCGCATACCGCCACCAGCGATTCGCCAAACAGCTTCAGGCATTCCGCCCCGGGACGGGCACCCTGACCAAAGTAGAACGCCAGATCGCTGCGCCCTTGCAGCAGCTCATCGGCTGGCTGTTCATTGCACAAATCCAGATGAATCTGTGGGTGGCGCAGGCCCCAACCTTTGAGACGTGGCACGAGCCAGCGGGCGCCGAAGGTGGATGGTGTCGAGACGCGCAGGACTTCCGTTTCGCCGCCGTAGGAACGTAGCGTGTGGGTCGACATTTCCACTTGGGTCAGGATTTTTCGGACTTCTACAAGGTACAAATCACCGGCTGGCGTCAGTTGCAGGCGACGGCGCACCCGTCGAAACAGCAAGTGTTGTAACAACTCTTCCAGTTGAGCGACCTGTTTGCTGACTGCGCTCTGAGTCAGGTTCAACTCCTCAGCCGCGCGGGTGAAGCTCAGGTGACGAGTCACCGCTTCAAAACACTGCAAGGCAGTGATCGAGGGCAGGTAGCGTTTGTTGAGCATGGCAGCCTCTGCGTCTTGTTGTTCGCCGACATTACCAGCGCAGTATGAATTTTCGGAATGATATCTCGCTTAAAGGTCGTTTGTTGGCGCGGGATGTGCCAGCTACAACTAAAGACCTGAGCCGCAGCCGGCGGCGAACGTTTTCAGGTTGAAGGAGTGCCCACATGATTGCTGCATTGCTGGATCGTTTAGGAGTGAACCCTGCGCTGTACCAACAGGGGAAACAGCCCGTCTACACACCGATTGATGGCAGCCAGCTGGGCGCTGTGCATTGGGAAGGCGCCGCTCAAACCGAACAGCACGTGACCCGTGCCGAGCACGCATTTGATGCATGGCGCAACGTTCCGGCCCCGCGGCGGGGTGAACTGGTGCGCCAATTCGGTGACCTGTTGCGTGAATACAAAGCGGATCTCGGCGAGTTAGTGTCCTGGGAAGCCGGCAAAATCACCCAGGAAGGTTTGGGTGAAGTGCAAGAAATGATCGACATCTGCGACTTCGCAGTCGGCCTTTCGCGTCAACTGTATGGTTTGACCATTGCCTCCGAGCGCCCCGGCCACCACATGCGCGAAACCTGGCACCCGCTGGGCGTAGTCGGTGTCATCAGCGCGTTCAATTTTCCGGTCGCGGTCTGGGCGTGGAACACTACGCTGGCGCTGGTGTGCGGCAACGCAGTGATCTGGAAGCCCTCCGAAAAAACGCCGCTGACGGCGCTGGCGTGTCAGGCATTGTTCGACCGGGTGCTGAGCACCTTCAGCGACGCGCCTCCCTACTTGAGCCAAGTGATTATCGGCGGTCGTGAAGCGGGCGAGGCGTTGGTCGATGACCCGCGCGTGGCCTTGATCAGCGCCACTGGCAGCACCCGCATGGGGCGCGAAGTGGCGCCGAAAATTGCTGCGCGCTTTGCCCGCAGCATTCTCGAACTGGGCGGCAACAACGCCATGATCCTCGGCCCTAGCGCTGACCTGGACATGGCGGTGCGCGCCATTTTGTTCAGTGCCGTGGGCACTGCCGGGCAACGTTGCACCAGTTTGCGCCGCCTGATCGCGCACGAGTCGGTGAAAGCAGAAATCCTCACCCGCCTCAAAGCGGCGTATGCCAACGTGCGCATCGGCCATCCGCTGGAAGGAAACCTGGTCGGCCCTCTGATCGACAAACACAGTTTTGACAGCATGCAGGATGCGCTGGAGCAAGCGTTGAGCGAAGGCGGGCAGGTCTTTGGGGGTGAACGCCAGCTGACACGCCAATACCCGAATGCGTACTACGTCAGCCCGGCAATTGTTGAAATGCCTGAGCAGAGCGAGGTGATGTGCAGCGAGACCTTTGCGCCCATCTTGTACGTGGTTGGCTACACCGAGTTTGAGGAAGCGCTGCGCCTCAACAATGCCGTCCCGCAAGGCTTGTCGTCGTGCATCTTCACCACCGATGTGCGTGAGGCGGAACGGTTTATGTCAGCCACAGGCAGTGATTGCGGGATTGCCAACGTCAACATCGGGCCCAGCGGCGCCGAGATTGGCGGGGCTTTCGGGGGCGAGAAAGAAACCGGCGGCGGGCGTGAATCGGGTTCGGATGCCTGGCGTGGCTACATGCGCCGCCAGACCAATACCGTGAACTATTCACAGGAACTGCCGCTGGCTCAGGGTATTACGTTTGACTGAGTGGACTGACGTGCAGTGCGTCTGAGCCCTCACCCGGCCTTGTTCAGGGCAAGGGCTCAAGGATTCTGGTTAGGTGTCATGTCTGGAGCTTGGCAATGCCTTTACGCGAAGAATGTCTGTGGGAAAACCTCACACCGCAACGTCCTCAAGCGCCTGCCTTCAAGGGCGAATTGAGCGTTGACGTTTGTGTGATCGGTGCAGGTATCACGGGATTGTCAGCCGCCATTCACTTGCTCGAACAGGGCAAAAGCGTGTGTGTGCTGGAGGCACATCGCACGGGGCAGGGGGGATCGGGGCGCAACGTGGGGTTGGTTAATGCGGGGCTGTGGATTGCGCCTGACGAAATCGAAGCCGGGTTTGGCAAAGCTGTCGGCAGTCAGCTCAATAGCATGCTTGGGGCCGCGCCAGCGCTGGTATTCAGCCTCATCGACAAATACCGCATTGATTGCCAGTTGCGCCGTGAAGGCACACTGCACATGGCCCACAACGCCAAGGGTGAGGCTGATCTGCGCAGCCGCGAACAGCAATGGAGGCTGCGCGGTGCTCCAGTGGAGTTGCTCACCGGTGCGGCCTGCGAAGCAGCCACCGGCACGTCAAAAATTGCCGCAGCCTTGCTGGATCGCCGTGCGGGGACACTCAACCCTATGGCCTACACCTCGGGGCTGGCCAAAGCCGCTGGCGATCTGGGAGGGCGGTTGTTCGACCACTCCCCGGTCACCGGGCTGGAACGCCAGGGACGACGCTGGTCAGTGCAAACCGGCCGCGGCGCCGTGAGTGCCGAGCAAGTGGTACTTGCCTCGAATGCCTACACAGAGGGCGAATGGACTGACCTGCGACGTAACTTTTTCCCAGGCTATTACTATCAGGTTGCCTCCAAACCTCTGACAGACGAAACCGCGCAACGCATCCTGCCCGGAGGACAAGGCTCGTGGGATACACGCCAAGTACTCAGCAGTATTCGGCGGGATGCTGACGGGCGTTTATTGCTGGGCAGCCTCGGCAATGGCAATCAGAAACCCGGCTGGTTCCTCAAGGCGTGGGCCGATCGCGTCCAGCAGCACTACTTTCCGTATTTGAAAGGCGTGGAATGGGAATGCACCTGGACGGGATGCATCGCGTTCACCCCCGACCACTTGATGCGTTTATTTGAGCCGGCGCCCGGTCTTGTAGCAGTCACCGGTTACAACGGCCGCGGGGTCACCACGGGCAGCGTGGTGGGCAAGGCGTTTGCCGATTATTTGTGTCACGGCGATGCCAAAGCGCTGCCCATCCCTTTTTCGCCCATGCAGCCGCTCTCCGGCGCGGGTTTGCGCAGTTGTTTATACGAAGCAGGATTTTCCCTCTACCACGCCGGGCAATGTTTACGGATCGTGATTTAGCCTGCCGTTTATGCGTGTAACGGCTAGCCTTTAATGGTGCGCCCTGTAGCAGCCACGCACCGCGAGTGTGCAGTTCGGTGACGTCGCGGGTTACAGGTCGGTTGGACGTTGCAGGGCAACCCGGTTGCAAGCGGTGTGGCTGAAGGTGGCGCCTGTAGAAAACAAACAGTTACACCTTCCTCGGTTTAGACGGTTGCACGCCCAATAAAAATGGGCTCGAAACAGTCGACAGAACAATAAGACCACGGCTTTTTCAAGAATAAAAAACCAATGGCACGCGCCTTGCTCAGCGCTTTGTGTGAAGTCGAAGTGCCAACTAAAAAAACCTCAGGAGCACCACCTCATGTCGCAGACGTTCTACAAGAAAGGTTTTCTGGCCCTCGCCGTTTCGGCTGCGATGGGCATGTCTTCGTTTGTTCTGGCAGATGTAAAAATCGGGGTAGCCGGTCCCATGACCGGCGCCAACGCGGCATTTGGTGAGCAATACATGAAAGGGGCGCAAGCGGCGGCGGATGCAATCAACGCATCGGGTGGCGTCAACGGCGAAAAAATCGTGCTGATCAAAGGCGACGATGCATGCGAGCCAAAGCAAGCGGTTGCCGTGGCCAACCGTCTGGTCGATCAGGACAAGGTAGCGGCAGTGGTGGGGCACTTCTGTTCTTCGTCCACGATTCCGGCGTCCGAGGTGTACGACGAGGCGGGTGTCATCGCAATCACGCCGGGTTCCACCAACCCGCAGGTGACCGAACGCGGCCTGAGCGCCATGTTCCGCATGTGCGGCCGGGATGACCAGCAAGGCATCGTAGCGGCCGACTACATCGTCGATGTGCTTAAGGGTAAAAAAGTGGTGGTCCTGCATGACAAGGACACCTACGGCCAAGGCCTGGCCGACGCGACCAAGGCCCAGCTGGCAAAACGCGGTGTAACACCCGTGTTGTATGAAGGCCTGACCCGTGGCGAAAAAGACTTCAGTGCTATTGTGACTAAAATCCGTGGCACCGGTGCTGACGTTGTTTACTTTGGCGGCCTGCACCCGGAAGCAGGTCCTCTGGTACGTCAACTGCGTGAGGCCGGTCTTGCAGACGTGAAGTTCATGTCCGATGACGGCGTGGTAACTGACGAACTTGTGGCAACGGCCGGTGGTAAGCAATACGTCGACGGCGTGTATATGACCTTCGGCGCCGACCCGCGCCTGTTGCCTGACAGCAAGGCCGTGGTAGAGCAATTCCGCAAAAGCGGCACCGAGCCTGAAGGCTACACCCTGTATGCCTACGCATCGATCCAGGCCCTGGCAGATGCTTTCAATGGCGCCAAATCCAACAAAGGCGAAGACGCTGCCAAGTGGCTCAAGGCCAACCCGGTGAAAACCGTCATGGGGGAAAAGGCCTGGGACAGCAAAGGCGACCTCAAAGTCTCTGACTACGTGATGTATCAGTGGGACAAAGACGGCAAATATCACCAGCTGGAAAAACAGAAGTGAGTTGAATCACCTGCCCGACCGTCGCCTGAGTGCCGGTCGGGCGGGTGAGGCTTTGCATCACCTGTCTTCTTTTCCAGGAGCCCCGTAAACACAGTCATTCAAACTGTCTTCGGACGGTGTGGGAGGCGTGTGTCTGCGGATTGGCTCCAGTGCGTGAGATTGCGTTATGGACGGTATTTTCCTACAGCAACTGCTGAACGGCCTGACCCTCGGGTCTGTCTACGGCCTGATCGCCATCGGCTACACAATGGTCTACGGCATCATCGGCATGATCAACTTCGCCCACGGCGAGGTGTACATGATCTCTGCTTACCTCGCGGCGATCAGTCTGGCTCTGTTGGCATACTTCGGTATTGAGTCCTTCCCGCTGCTGATGCTTGGCACCCTGATTTTTACCGTGGTCGTAACCGGGGTGTATGGCTGGGTGATTGAGCGAGTGGCCTACAAACCCTTACGAAATTCCACACGACTGGCCCCACTGATCAGTGCCATCGGCATCTCCCTGATCCTTCAAAACTACGTCCAAATCGCACAAGGTTCGCGCCAGCAAGGCGTGCCCACGCTGCTCAGCGGTGCGTGGCGGGTCGATATCGGGACCGGTTTCGTCCAGCTCACCTACACCAAGGTCTTCATTCTGATCGCTGCCTTTGTAGGTATGGGCCTGCTCACCTACATCATCAAGTACACCAAGCTGGGTCGCATGTGCCGCGCCACGCAACAGGACCGCAAGATGGCGTCGATCCTGGGCATCAACACCGACCGGGTGATTTCCTACGTGTTCGTGATCGGTGCAGCCATGGCGGCACTGGCCGGTGTGCTGATTACCATGAACTACGGCACGTTCGACTTTTATGCCGGGTTCATCATCGGTATCAAGGCGTTCACTGCCGCCGTGCTCGGCGGGATTGGATCACTGCCCGGCGCCATGCTCGGCGGCATCATCCTCGGCATCTCCGAGTCGCTGTTCGCCGGTCTGGTCAACTCTGACTACAAAGACGTGTTCAGTTTCTCGCTGCTGGTGCTGATCCTGATTTTCCGTCCTCAAGGCCTGCTGGGTCGTCCACTAGTGGCGAAGGTGTAAGTATGTCTGTAGCCCTTAACAAACCGATTGATGTGAAAAAAAGTGTCGTGGATTCGATCCTGGCCGGGTTGATCTCACTGATTGTGTTCGGCCCGATTGTCGGGGTGGTGCTCGACGGGTACAGCTTCAACTTGCAGCCCGCGCGTGTTGGCTGGCTGGTGGCGATTGTGATGATCGGGCGCTTTGCCTTGAGCCTGTTTTTGCAAACGCCCCGCGGCCTCAAAGTGCTCCAGAGCTTTGAATCCACGGGTTCGGGTGTGCATGTGTTGCCGCCGGACTACAAGACGCGGCTGCGCTGGATCGTGCCACTGCTGATCGTCATTGCGATTGTGTTTCCGTTCTTTGCCAATAAGTACCTGCTGACCGTGGTGATCCTCGGCCTGATTTACGTGTTGCTCGGCCTTGGGCTGAACATTGTGGTGGGGCTGGCGGGGTTGCTCGACCTTGGCTACGTGGCGTTCTACGCCATCGGCGCCTACGGCCTGGCCCTCGGCTATCAGTACCTGGGGCTGGGGTTCTGGTCGGTGCTGCCACTGGCGGCGATTGCGGCAGCCATGGCCGGGTGCATTCTCGGGTTCCCGGTGTTGCGAATGCATGGCGATTATCTGGCCATCGTGACCTTGGGTTTCGGGGAAATCATTCGTCTGGTACTCAATAACTGGTTGTCTTTCACGGGCGGGCCGAATGGCATGCCGGTGCCATCGCCGACCTTTCTGGGGCTTGAATTCGGGCGCCGCGCCAAAGACGGCGGGGTGCCGTTTCACGAGTTCTTTGGGCTCGAATACAACCCCAACATCAAGTTCCTGTTCATTTACATCGTGCTGTTTTTGGTGGTGCTGCTGGTGCTGTACATCAAGCATCGCCTGACCCGTATGCCCATCGGTCGCGCATGGGAAGCCCTGCGCGAAGACGAAATTGCCTGTCGGGCCATGGGGCTCAATCACGTATTGGTCAAACTGTCGGCATTCACGCTGGGTGCGTCCACGGCAGGCCTGGCGGGCGTGTTCTTTGCCAGTTATCAGGGCTTTGTAAACCCGTCGTCGTTCACCTTCTTTGAATCGGCGCTGATCCTCGCCATCGTGGTGCTCGGTGGCATGGGCTCGACTGTCGGCGTGGTGATTGCCGCGTTCGTGCTGACTGTCGCGCCGGAGCTGCTGCGCAGCTTTGCTGAATACCGCGTGCTGCTGTTCGGTGTGCTGATGGTGTTGATGATGATTTGGCGGCCACGGGGTCTGATCCGCATCAGCCGTGTCGGGGTTAAACCACGCAAGGGAGTCGCGCCATGAGCGAGCGTTCCATGGATAAAGACGTTGTGCTCTCGGTGGACAAACTGATGATGCACTTTGGCGGGATCAAGGCCCTGAGCGATGTCAGCCTCAAGGTCAAACGCAATTCGATCTTTGCCCTGATCGGCCCTAACGGGGCGGGGAAGACTACCGTGTTCAACTGCTTAACCGGCTTTTATAAAGCCACCGGCGGCAGGATCGAACTCAACGCGCGCGGCACTCGCACCAATGTGATCAAACTGCTCGGCGAGGCGTTTCGGGTGACAGATTTTGTCTCGCCCAAAGCGTTTGGCAGCCGGCTGTATTACAAAATGTTCGGCGGCACTCACCTGGTTAACCGTGCCGGTCTGGCGCGCACCTTCCAGAACATTCGCCTGTTCAAGGAAATGTCTGTTTTGGAAAACTTGCTGGTGGCCCAGCACATGTGGGTCAACCGCAGCCTGTTGGCGGGCATTCTCAACACCAAGGGCTACCGCAAGGCTGAAAGTGATGCGCTGGACCATGCCTTCTACTGGCTGGAAGTGGTGGACTTGGTGGACTGCGCCAACCGGCTGGCGGGTGAATTGTCCTACGGGCAGCAACGGCGTCTGGAGATTGCCCGGGCCATGTGTACGCGGCCGCAAATCATTTGTCTCGACGAACCGGCGGCGGGCCTTAACCCTCAGGAAACCGAGGCCCTGAGCGGGATGATTCGCTTGTTGCGGGACGAGCATGACCTGACAGTGGTGCTGATCGAGCATGACATGGGCATGGTCATGAGCATTTCCGACCACATCGTGGTGCTTGACCACGGTAACGTGATCGCCGAGGGCGGGCCCGACGCCATTCGCAACGACCCTAAAGTCATCGCCGCCTATCTGGGCGCTGACGAAGAGGAGCTGATATGACGAGCACGATCCTCGAACTCAAGGAACTAGACGTTCACTACGGGCCGATTCAGGCGTTGAAAAAGGTCTCGATGCACATCGAAGAGGGCGAAACCGTCAGCTTGATTGGTTCCAACGGTGCCGGAAAATCCACCTTATTGATGTCGATTTTTGGTCAGCCCCGCGCCAGTGGTGGTCAGATTCTTTACCAGGGCGTGGACATCACCCAAAAGTCCTCGCACTACATCGCCTCCAACGGGATTGCCCAATCGCCCGAGGGACGTCGTGTGTTTCCGGACATGACGGTTGAAGAGAACTTGCTCATGGGCACCATCCCCATTGGTGACAAACATGCCAAAGAGGACATGCAGCGCATGTTCGACTTGTTTCCGCGCCTCAAGGAGCGCCGTAATCAGCGCGCCATGACGATGTCCGGTGGTGAGCAGCAGATGCTCGCCATTGCCCGTGCGTTGATGAGCAGGCCGAAGTTGTTACTGTTGGATGAGCCGAGCCTGGGGCTGGCGCCGATTGTGGTGAAGCAAATTTTTGCCACTCTGCGGGAGCTCGCGCAAACCGGTATGACCATCTTTTTGGTCGAGCAAAATGCCAACCATGCGCTACGGTTGTCGGACCGCGCCTATGTGATGGTCAACGGAGAAATCCGCCTGACCGGCACGGGCAAAGAATTGTTGAGCAATGAAGAGGTGCGCAACGCCTATTTGGGCGGCCATTAGACCTCGACGTCAGCATGACCCTGCTCGCCCCATGGGGCGAGCCTTCTTACCCCGCCTGAAATTGTGGAAAACAAAATTGCAACCCTGCGAAAGCGCGACATAAAGACGCTGTAAATCGCTGTTTTGTCATCGTTTTGACTTGTCCCCGTTTGCTGTGGAGGTGGCTGTGGGTAACGTGGGAGTAGTTGGCTGTAGCCCTTTATTTATGAGGGCTGTAGAGGTGTGGTTGTTTTTTGATCGCTGAGTTTTCCTCGACCACGCCACCGATTTGTCAACAGCTTTGTTGATATAGATAGGGTCTTGAAAAAAGCCTTTCTGCCTGTGGATAAGTCTGTGGTTAAACTCTGGAAAGAATGCCCTGAGTGGCGTAATTACTGGCCTCTGGCTATCCCTGCACGTTCATCAGTACGCACCTTTTTGGGGCGTGTGCATGGAGTGCGTCTTCAGGTCAAGCAAAAAACCTTGGTTAATCGCCTGCACGCCTTGCGTGCCGGGGCTTAGCGCGTTTCGAGTTGCCCCCAAAGACTGTGGACGGGCCTGTGGATAAGGTGAGTGCATATGGCGCTATCCCTTGTGCAGCAAGGTCTGGAGGTAGTTGGTTGATTTTTGCACAGCACCTTGCAACGCACGCAACCCGCTTGCCGCCCAAACCCACTCGGGGCATTCTGCTGGCCGTCCCATTACCACGGCGGACACTGCCCGCCAGCCAAGGAGAACACGATGACTTCCACCCTGTTTATTACCGGCGCGACTTCTGGATTTGGTGAGGCGTGCGCACGCAAGTTTGCACAAGCAGGCTGGAAACTGGTGCTGACGGGCCGTCGTAAAGAACGTCTGGACGCACTGTGCGAGGAATTATCCCGGCACACAGAGGTGCATGGCCTGGTGGTCGATGTGCGAGACCGTGGAGCGATGGAGGAGGCGATTGCCAACTTGCCGCCCTCGTTCAGTAAGCTACGCGGACTTATCAACAACGCCGGGCTGGCGGTCGGCACCGACCCGGCTCCGCAGTGCAAGCTCGACGACTGGGAAACCATGGTCGACACCAATATCAAAGGGCTGCTGTACACCACCCATCTGTTGTTGCCGCGCCTGATTGCCTACGGGCGCGGTGCCGGGATCGTCAACCTGGGTTCCATCGCCGGTAATTATCCGTACCCCGGCAGCCATGTGTATGGCGGCACCAAGGCATTTGTGAAGCAATTCTCCCTGAACCTGCGTTGCGACTTGCAAGGCACGGGCGTGCGCGTCAGCAATATTGAGCCGGGCTTGTGCGAAAGCGAATTCTCGATGGTGCGCTTCGGCGGCGATCAGGCGCGCTATGACGCGACCTATCAGGGCGCTGATCCGATTCAGCCAGAAGATATCGCCGAGACCATTTTTTGGGTGCTCAACACCCCGGCCCACATCAACATTAATCGCCTTGAGCTGATGCCCGTCACGCAGTCCTGGAGCGGTTTCGCCATCGAAAGGCACGCCAAGGAGTAAACTCGCCCCTGACAGCCCACCCGCGACCTCCTGAGGGGGTCGCATTCAATGGGGCTGAAAGGAGTTTTTGTGAGTAACCGTGGTGAGCAGAATCTGCTCAAACAATCGACAGTTCTAATGTTTGCGGTGGCCATTGCGGGCATCGTGACGGGTTTTATTTCGGGTTCACAATCCATCTTGTTTGATGGGTTCTTTTCGCTTATCGCGACGTTCATCAAAGTACTGATGCTCATAACGGCGCAACTCATCGCCAAGGAGAGCAACCAGCGTTTCCAGTTCGGTTTCTGGCACCTGGAGCCGATGGTGTTGTTGATCGAAGGCAGCTTCCTCTTGTTGATTGCGATCTACGCCTTTTTGAATGGCGTGTTCGGCATCATCAATGGCGGCCGCGAGATTGAACTGGGGCTGGTGATCCTCTATGCAGCGGTATTTACCGTTATCGAATTTGCCTACTACTTCTGGGTACGGCGCAAAAATCGCAAATTGAAATCGACACTGATCCAGTTCGACAACATCAGTTGGCTGGTGGACGCCATGTTGTCGGTGGGCCTGTTGATAAGTTTCATCACGGCGCTGCTTTTGAAGCATCAGGGTTATGCACAGTGGGCGGCCTACGTGGACCCGGCGATCCTGATTTTGCTGGCCTTGAGCATGCTCCCGCCGGCGTTCAAGATCCTCAAGCCTGCCTTGCGCGACGTGCTGGGGATTGCCCCTGACGCGCTGGACGACAAGGTGCGCGATGCACTGGAAATCGCCTCGGCGCGTCATGGTTTTGAAGGTTACAAAACCTACGTGCAGAAACATGGGCGCGCGCGCTTCATCGAAATTCACATCGTGCTGCCCTCGGGTTATCCACTGACCAGTGTGAATACCCTTGATGCCATTCGTGAGGAAATATCCGCGATGCTGGGCAAGGCTGACAGCGCGCGCTGGCTGACCATTTGCTTTACCGGCGACCGCAAGTGGATTGCGTAATCATTGCGTAATGACGGATCGCAGCCATACTCGGCTGCGATCAGGCGCGAAGCGCTCAAAATCCCCCTGATACCTCGCACTATTAAGTTATCAACAGCCCTTGGCGCTCTATAAAAGCCACGATCGCATCGAGGCCAAGGCCGGTTTTCTGGTTGCTGAACACAAATGGCTTATCGCCGCGCATGCGGCGTGTGTCGCTGTCCATCAGCGCCAGAGATGCTCCCACCAGCGGTGCCAGGTCGATTTTGTTGATGACCAGCAAGTCCGACTTGCAGATCCCGGGCCCGCCTTTGCGCGGTAACTTGTCACCTGCCGACACGTCGATCACGTAAATCGTCAGGTCGGAGAGTTCCGGGCTGAACGTGGCCGACAAGTTATCCCCACCCGACTCCACCAGAATCACGTCCAGCCCCGGAAAACGGCGGTTCAATTGATCCACCGCTTCGAGGTTAATCGAGGCGTCTTCGCGGATGGCTGTGTGGGGGCAGCCGCCGGTTTCCACGCCTATGATGCGCTCGGGCGCCAATGCCTCGTTGCGCACCAAAAAGTCGGCATCTTCGCGGGTATAAATATCGTTGGTCACGACCGCCAGGTTGTAGCGTTCCCGCAGCGCCAGGCACAACGCTAACGTCAGTGCGGTTTTGCCCGAGCCGACCGGGCCACCAATGCCGACACGCAGAGGGTGTGTGTTCATTCAAATCTCCTAAGACCGAAACAGTCGGCTGTACTGGCGCTCGTGGGCCATGCTCGCTAAGGACAGGCCAAAAGCGGCGCTGCCCATGTGGGATAAATCCAGGTTACTGGCGTGCAGTTGCGCCAGTTGCAGGCTTGGGGATAACTCGCTGGTCATGCGCTGCGCCGCTTGTTGGCCCAACGGCATGGTTTTCATCAAGACAGCCAATTGGTTCTCCAGCCAGCTCCAGAGCCATGCCGCCAACGCATCCTGTGGGCTGATGCCCCACGCACGCGCTGCGAGTGCCCAGCCAAGCGCCAGATGCGGCTCGCCTTGCTGTAAGAGAAATTGCCGAGCGGGATCATCCAGTTCAGGTAAACCTGTCAGTAACTGTTGCAAGGAATAACCCATTTGCCGGCTTTCCTGATGCAGCTCGCGGGTTTCACGGCTGGCGCGGTGTTCGTCACAAAACCGTTGCAGGGCGGGCCAGTCCGCTTGGGCGGCGGCCTCGCAGTGAGCGAGCAACAGCGGGGCTTCGAAACGTGCAAGGTTGAGCAGTAGCTGGTCGTTGATCCAGCGAGCGGCGCTGGCCGGATCGCGCACCCGGCCTTGCTCCACCGCCATTTCCAGCCCTTGGGAATAGCTGTAGCCGCCAATGGGCAGTTGCGGGCTGGCCAGACGCAGCAGCGCCCAGGCCGGGCTCACAAACGCACACCAAACTGATGAAGTCTGGGCGCGTAGTTGAAGTCTTCTTCGCCCGCCCGGGAGTGGTGATGGCCGCCGCCGTAGGCGCCATGCTCAGGCTGGAACGGGGCTTCGATGGATTCGGTGCAGGCGCCCAGTTGATCGAGCATCGCCTTGAGCACGTAGTCATCCAGCAGTCGCAGCCAGCCGTCACCCACTTGCAGCGCCACGTGCCGATTGCCCAAGTGATAAGCGGCGCGGGTCAGTTCGAACGCGTTGTCACACGTCACGTGCAGGAGTTTTTCAGGGCTGGCGCATACGCGCACGATGCGCCCGTCCTGCGCCTGAAGAAATTCGCCGTCATGCAAGGGCGTCTGCCCGCGGTCCAGAAACAACCCGACATCTTCACCGTCACTGCTGAAACAGCGCAGACGGCTTTTGCTCCGGGCTTCGAAGTTGAGGTGCACCTCGGCGCTCCACACGGGGTGGGCGTCGACTCTTCGGTGAATGACCAGCATCGGTAGGCTTCCTGCGATTAACGATAGGCATGCTCAGAGCAAGGGGCTTGCCAACCTTGCCGGGCATCGCTGATTTCGTGAACCCTATGCTCAAAAACAGAGCAGGAAGATGAAACATGATCTAAACAAGTGCGCGCACAGGGCCTTGCTGCACCAACGGGGTGCAAGGGCGCTTACTCAGTGCTGCCCAGGCCTTGCCAGTGTTTTAGACCAATGAAGATAAAGCGCAGTTGCTGACTGATTTTGGCCTGCGGTTGCAGGTAGTCCGGCAGCGGTTCGGCAGGCGGGTCAATCACATCGGGCAACGCCGCAAATACGCTTTTGACCACCAGATCGGCAATCACGGTCAGGGCAGCCGGGTTCAGATGACGCAATTTTGGCTTGGAGCCCAGGTCGGCGGCCAAGTCGGAGGTGATGTCTTCGCGCAAGGCCGCGATGGCCTGCCGAACCGGTTGCGAGCCGCCGTATTGCTCACGCGCGAGGAACAGAAACTGCGAGCGATTGGCCTCGACCACATCGAGGAAAATTCGCACCGATGCGTTGATCACTCCACCCATGAACAATTCATTGTGGCGTACCAGGCGGATGGTTTCGCGAAAGGTCTGACCGACCTCGCTGACTAACGCCAGGCCCAACTGGTCCATGTCGCTGAAGTGGCGATAAAAGCCGGTGGGCACAATGCCCGCGGTTTTTGCGACTTCGCGCAGGCTCAGGCTGCCAAAGCCGCGACCCGATTCCATCAAGTGGCGGGCGGCGTCCATCAGCGCAAGGCGGGTTTGTTGCTTCTGTTCAGCGCGGGGGAGCATCTGGGCTGGTCTTCCTGACAAGTGCAGCGGCGCACTCTAGCAAATCAGCTTTGATGACGTCGAACGCAGTTAAATGCCGGGGCAGGGCAAACGTAACGTGGTGGTCGCTGGCGAGCCGCGGGTTGCGGGGCAGCGACCACGACGCAGCGCTTAGCTGACACGTTGATTCCTTTCGGCCAGACGCTCTGCGCCACCTTCGGCCAGACGGTTTTGCTGCTGTTTCTGGGTGCGGTCGTAACCGTCTTCGGCCACACGATTGTGTTGGTCCAGCGTGCGTTGGGCGCCGTCTTCCGCGACCGGATCAAGGGGCTCGCTCATCGTGCCCGAAGCCGGTTGAACCAACGGCGCAGACTGATCTTCAGCGGGCAGGGCGAAGGCGTTAAAGGCAAACAGTGATAGGGTCAAACCAAACATGGCTGGGCGTTTCATGAGGCGGGTGCTCCGTAGCAAGGCAGTAGTAGGTACGGGGGCAATGCTACGCTTGGATTTTCGATAACAAAGTTCATAAGGCCAATGGTGATAATCGACACAATTGATTGTTCAACCAAAGGCCTCTAGCCCGTAGCTTTGCGGGCAGGTAAAAGAGTGCCCAGGCCTTTTTTGCGGCAAAGCGGAACACGGGTTAAACCTTGGGCCGCCTTTGCCGGTCGTACTTTTATACGCGTCGCAATCTGGACGTTCAGACGTAATAAGGAGCCGTGTCATGACGCGCACCCGTAAAATTCTTGCCTGGGTTGTGGGCCTGTTTGTCCTGCTGGTAGCCGTGCTGGTGGTGCTGATCGCCACCTTCGACTGGAACCGCCTCAAGCCGACGATTAACACCAAGGTTTCTGAAATCCTGCATCGCCCGTTTGCCATCAACGGCAATCTGGCTGTGCAATGGCAGCGTGAACCCGATGAAGGTGGCTGGCGCGCGTGGGTGCCGTGGCCGCACGTGATCGCTGAAGACCTGACGCTGGGCAATCCCGAGTGGTCGAAAACCCCACAGATGGCCAGCCTGAACAAGGTTGAGGCTCGTCTGTCGCCACTGGCCTTGCTGACACAGACCGTTGCCATTCCGCGCATTAATTTGGTTCAGCCCAGTGCTGACCTGGTGCGTTTGGCTGATGGCCGGGCTAACTGGACATTCACCTTCGATCCCAAGGACCCGGACGCCGAGCCCTCAAACTGGACCGTGGACATTGGCGCCATAAAATTCGACAAGGGCCACGTGACCCTGAATGACCAGACCCTGAAAACCCGGTTGGATGTGTTGATTGATCCACTGGGCAAGCCGATTCCGTTCAGTGAAATCGTCGGTGAGAAAGAAGCGAAAAAGACGCAGGAAAAGGGCGCTGCTCCGCAAGACTATGCCTTTGCGTTGAAGGTCAAAGGTGAGTATCACGGTCAGAAACTTGATGGCACGGGCAAGATAGGTGGCCTGTTAGCGCTTCAGGATGGGAACAGGCCATTTCCGTTGCAGGCTCAAGTCAGCATTGCTGACACCAAGGTCGCTTTGGCCGGGACACTCACGGACCCGCTCAATTTGGGGGCGCTTGATCTGCGCCTGAAGCTGGCGGGCAGCAGCCTGAGCAACCTCTACCCCCTGACAGGCGTGACACTGCCCGACTCGCCGCCCTATTCCACAGATGGCCACTTGATCGCCCGGCTGCATGAGCCGGGCGGGGCAGTATTCACTTATGAAAACTTCAACGGCAAGATCGGCAACAGTGATATCCACGGCGACCTGACATACGCTGCCAGCCAGCCGCGACCCAAGTTGTCGGGCAAGCTGGTCTCCAACCAGCTATTGATGGCTGACCTTGGGCCGTTGATTGGCGTTGACAGCAAACAGCAACCCAAGACTGCGGGCGGTGCGAGCAAACAGCCCGCAGGCAAGGTGCTGCCAGTGGAAGAGTTCCGTACCGAGCGCTGGCGCGACATGGACGCAGACGTGGAATTCACCGGCAAACGCATCGTGCAGAGCGCCGAGTTGCCGTTTACCGATCTCTACACGCATCTGGTGTTGAACGAGGGTGAGCTAAGCCTGGAGCCCCTGCGTTTCGGCGTGGCGGGAGGCAAGCTGGATGCTCAGATTCGCCTCAACGGGCGTAGCACGCCGCTCGTAGGCCGGGCCAAATTGACCGCGCGTAACTTCAAACTCAAACAACTGTTCCCCACCTTTGAACCTATGAAAACCAGCTTTGGTGAGCTTAATGGCGATGCGGAAATCTCGGGCCGTGGCAATTCGGTAGCCAAGTTGTTGGGCACCTCCAATGGCGGCTTGAAGATGATCGTCAACGATGGCGCCATCAGCCGAAGCCTGATGGAAATTGCCGGGCTCAACGTGGGTAACTACATCGTAGGTAAAATCTTTGGTGACGAAGACGTGAAGATCAACTGCGCGGCGGCTGATGTCGGCATCAAGAACGGCCTGGCGACCTCGCAGCTGTTCGTGTTCGACACGGAGAACGCGATCATCTACATCGACGGCACCGCCAACTTCGCCACGGAGCAACTGGACCTGAAAATCACCCCTGAGTCCAAAGGGCTTCGGTTGTTCTCACTGCGTTCGCCGTTGTATGTCCGCGGAACGTTTGGCAACCCGTCGGCAGGTGTGCAAGCCGTGCCGTTGATGCTACGGGGGGCAGGCATGGTCGCCTTGGGTGTGATTGCAGGTCCGGCTGCCGGGTTGCTGGCGTTGATCGCGCCCAGTGGCGACGAGCCCAACCAGTGCGCACCGCTGCTGCAACAGATGCAGCAAGGGAAAGTGCCTAAGACGGTGAAATAAAGGCTGCCCAACCCTGACCTTCTGTATGGAAGAGGGTTAGGGCACTTTTGGGTATACGCAAAAAAGCCCGCCCCCAGGTGCCTGTGGGCGGGCTTTGTAACACTTGAGATGGCTTACAGGTCTTGCAGAATGTCTGCCATGTCGTCGGCGTGCTCTTCCTCTTGCGCGAGGATGTCTTCAAAGATCCGGCGTGTGGTCGGGTCTTTGTCGCCGATGTACTGAATGATTTCACGGTAGCTGTCGACGGCAATACGCTCGGCAACCAAATCTTCGTAAACCATTTCCTTCAAGGTCGTACCCGCCACGTATTGGGCGTGGGCATTCTTGGACAGCAAGTCTGGGTTGAACTCGGGCTCACCGCCCAGCTGAACAATGCGCTCGGCCAGTTTGTCGGCGTGTTCCATTTCCTGATTGGCGTGCTCCAGGAACTCATCCGCCGCGACGCTGGCTTTCAGGCCGCTGGCCATGAAGTAGTGGCGCTTGTAACGCAGAACACACACCAACTCAGTGGCCAGCGACTCGTTGAGCAAGCGCAAAATTTCTTCGCGGTCTGCGCTGTAGCCTTCTGTTACGGCACCTTCTTCGACATTCTTACGAGCGCGTTCGCGAAGGGTTTGCTTGTCTGACAACGTGATCTCGGTCATTTCAATCTCCTCACTAATCCGGTTGCCGCCTCGCTCTGCTGGCGAAGTCGGTTCATAGGGTGTGAGTTCAGCGCGCCGAGAAAGTTTTATCGGATGTTGCGCACCGGGGTGGTCCAGCGTTCCGACAGAATCACCCCGCCCAGTGTCAATGCTCCGCCCACCAGATGAAACAGGTGCAACTGCTCTTTAAGTACCACGGCGGCGATCAGGGCGGTGATCAAGGGCAGCAGGTTGAAAAACAGCGTGGTGCGGCTCGGCCCCAGGAGCGCTACGGCCTTCATCCAGGCCAAGGGTGCGATCATCGATGCCAGGACGCAGGCGTACAGCACCAGCCCGATGTTGTGCACGGTCGGGCCGACCTTCGGTGAGATCAGGTACAGCGGCAGCAGCACCACAATCGCCACCAGCACTTGCAAGTAGAGCATTTGCAGCGGCGGCAAGCGCAATTGCCACTTCTTGAGCAGGGTGCTGTAAATCGCGTAGGCGAGGGTGGCGACGAGCATCATGGCGTCACCGAGGTTCAAACCTTGATCGAGCAGGGTGCCGAGGCTGCCACTGGAAACCACCACCAGCACGCCAAAAAACGACAGCACGGCGCCCACCAACGCACCGGCGGTCAGGCGCTGGCCGAGGCTAATGATGGACAAGGTGAGCACCATCAACGGCATCAGCGACAAGATGATGCCCATGTTGGTGGCCGAGGTGCGGGCGGCCGCGTAGTACGCAAGGCTTTGATACACCGCCATGCCCAGCACGCCGAGGACAAAGATCTTGCCCAGGTTGGGGCGGATGACTGACCAGTTGGCCAGAACGGGTTTGATCATGAACGGAGTAAACAACAGGCCGGCCAATAGCCAGCGATAAAAACCGATCTCCGAGGGGAAGATCGCGCCCACGGCAAGTTTGTTGATCACGGTATTGCCGGCCCAGATAAAAATGGCCAGAAGCGGGTAAGCGTATTGCATCAGGAACAACCACAGGATTAATGAGCGGCGATTATCCGCTTGTCTGTTCACAGGCCTATACTTCGATCCAGCCAACCTCTTCGTGAATCCAGACAGCATGCGCAAGAACCTGATCAGCGTTCCCGAGTTCGATGAATTACCGGCTCCGGTCTACTTTCGCTATGCCGAAATCGACGCGCACAGCCACGCGTGCCCTCACCGGCATGCTTGGGGTTCGCTGGATTATGTAGCCCATGGCGTCATGCGCTTTGAGGTTGAGGGGCAGCGTTTCATGTCGCCGCCGCAGTACGCGTTATGGATCCCGCCCAATACTGAGCACAGTGCCTACAATGCCCAGGCGATTGTTTACCGCTCGGTGTATCTGGATGCGGCGCATTGCCAGCACCTGCCGACTCAGCCTGTCACGCTGGCGATCAGCGACATCCTTAAAGCCATCCTCAGCGATTTTGCCCGCCGCGATGTCAACATTCCCGAAGGCGAGGCCGACCAGCGCCTTGCGCACGTGCTGGTCGATCAACTGCGCCAGGCGGCGGTGCATCAATGCTTTTTGCCTTACGCCAATCACCCCGGCTTGCAAGGGGTGCTTACAGCGCTGCAGCAACAACCGGGTGATAACCGCCCGTTGGGGCAGTGGGCCGCGCAGGTGCATGTCAGTGAGCGCACGCTGGCGCGGCTGTTTGTGCGCGAGTTGGGCATGAGCTTTGGAGAGTGGCGCCAACGCCTGCGTTTTTTGGCGGCAATTGAAGCGCTGGAGTCGTCTGCGCGCAGCGTGCAAGACATTGGTTTCGACATGGGTTACAGCACCGCGTCGGCGTTTATTGCGATGTTTCAGCGTCTGGCTTGCTGTACGCCCGAGCAGTATCGGCGCAAGGCGCGGCATGTTTAGGCGCGCATGAGGAAGCTGTAACAGAGTTTGTCTACACTGCGATGAAGTCCGCCGCGTCCGCTGCGGCCACAAGGAGAAAACTCCATGAAGATGCTGCGTGTTCCTTTGCTGATGGTGGGTATGTTGCTGTGTTCCCAAGGCTTTGCGGCCACGGCCCAACAAAACAAAATGACCGCGTGCAACGCCGAGGCCAGTGCCAAAACCCTCAAAGGCGATGCGCGTAAAGCCTTCATGAGCAGTTGCCTCAAAGCCAAGCCGGCCGCTGCCATGACCCAGCAGGAAAAAATGAAAACCTGCAATGCCACGGCAACCACCCAAGCCCTCAAAGGCGATGCGCGTAAAGCGTTCATGAGCGATTGCCTGAAGAAAAAGTAACCCGCAACCGGCCTGTGGTGGCTGCGGGAGGCTGCGAAGCGTTGCCGCGCCAGGCGTCAGCAAACCCTTCGCGGCTTCCCGCAGCGCCAAACAGAGGGCCTGACGCCACCCTCCTTGAGTCACATTCTGTAGTGATCCCGGTCGAAGGCTGGCAGACTGCCTGTCCTTTCACCCTGCTTGTTTTGAGGCTGTATGCCATCGTTTTCTCAGCGTCACATCGTGCTGGCCAGCTACATCATTATTGCGGGCGGCTTGTTGCTGGTATTTCCTTTGCGGCTGTTGCCCAGCCTGCTGGCGGGTTTGCTGGTGTACGAGCTGGTCAACATGCTCACCCCGCAACTGCAACGCCTGATCGCCGGGCGCCGTGCGCGCTGGCTGGCGGTGATGCTGCTGGGCACATTAGTGGTCAGCGTGCTGGCGCTGATTTTTGCCGGGGCCATCAGCTTTTTGCTGCATGAGGCCGAAAATCCTGGTGCCTCTTTGAATAAGTTCATGGCCGTGGTCGACAAGGCCCGCGGCCAGTTACCGCCATTTTTAGACAGCTACTTGCCCGCCAGTGCGGCGGAGTTCCGCGTCGCCATCGGGGCATGGATGAACAAGCACCTGAGCGACCTGCAACTGGTCGGCAAAGACGCGGCGCACATGTTCGTGACGTTGCTGATCGGTATGGTGCTGGGCGCCATCATTGCCTTGCAGCGCATCCCTGACGTGAGCCGCCGCAAGCCCTTGTCCGCCGCACTGTTCGAGCGCCTGCACCTGCTGGTTCAAGCGTTTCGCAACATTGTCTTCGCGCAGATCAAAATCGCACTGCTCAATACCGCGTTTACCGGGGTCTTCCTGGCCGTGGTGCTGCCGTTGTTTGGCGTTCACTTGCCGTTGACCAAAACCCTGATCGTGTTGACCTTCCTGCTGGGTCTGTTGCCGGTGATTGGCAACCTGATCTCCAACACACTGATCACCATTGTGGGGTTGTCGCTGTCGATTTGGGTGGCGGTAGGGGCGTTGGCGTACCTGATCGTTATCCACAAGCTGGAATACTTTTTGAACGCCAAGATTGTGGGCGGGCAGATCAGTGCCAAGTCGTGGGAGTTGCTGCTGGCGATGCTGGTATTCGAGGCCGCGTTCGGCCTGCCGGGTGTGGTGGCAGGACCGATTTATTACGCGTATTTGAAGAGTGAGTTGAAGCAGGTGGAGTTGGTCTAACCGCTTGCCTTCACGCCTGACCCTCTCCTTCTAGAGAGGGACAGTGTGAGGGGCTTTTAGCCGTAACGCTTTTTGGCCTCAATCGCCAGACCGCTGCCGATGCTGCCGAAGATGTTGCCTTCGACATGACGTGCATTGGGCAGCATGGCCGAAACGCTCTGGCGCAATGCCGGAATACCGCTCGAACCGCCCGTGAAGAACACGGTGTCCACCTGCTCTACACCCACCCCGGCATTGCCCAACAGTTGGGTCACGCTGTTGCGGATGCGTTCGAGCTGGTTGTCGATCGAGGCTTCGAACATCGCACGGCTCAGGTCAACATTGAGTCCTGCTTCGATACGGTCCAGCGGCACGTGGCGGCTGTCGTTGCGGGTCAGTTCGATTTTGGTTTCTTCGATTTCCATGGCCAGCCAGTGTCCGGCGCGCTGTTCGATCAACTTGAACAGGCGGTCGATGCCGCCGGTGTCTTCGATGTCATAGCGCATGCTGCCCAAGGCCAGTTGGGATTTCTGCGAGTACACCGAGTTGATGGTGTGCCAGGTCGCCAGGTTCATGTGGTGGCTGGTTGGCATGTACGCACCGCTTTTCATGCGGCTGCCGTAGCCGAACAGCGGCATTACGCCGTGCAGACTCAGTTGTTTGTCGAAGTCGGTGCCGCCCACGTGCACACCGCCGGTGGCCAGAATGTCGTCCTGGCGGTTGTCCATGCCGCGCCGCTCTGGCGACAGGCGCACCAGCGAGAAGTCGGACGTACCACCGCCGATGTCGACAATCAGCACCAGCTCTTCACGTTCGATGGTCGACTCGTAGTCGAAGGCCGCGGCGATGGGTTCGTACTGGAACGACACTTCCTTGAAGCCAATGGCACGGGCCACGTCGGTGAGGGTGTTTTCGGCTTCCTGGTCAGCCAGCGGATCGTCATCGACGAAGTACACCGGGCGGCCCAGGACCACTTCCTCAAATTCACGACCGGCGGTCGCTTCGGCGCGTTTTTTCAGCTGGCCGATAAACAGCCCCAACAAGTCCTTGAAGGGCATGGCGGTGCCCAGAACACTGGTGTCGTGCTTGATCAGCTTGGAACCCAGCAGGCTTTTGAGCGAGCGCATCAGGCGGCCTTCGTAGCCTTCCAGGTACTCATGCAGCGCCAGACGGCCATACACCGGGCGGCGCTCTTCAATATTGAAGAACACCACCGAGGGCAGGGTGATCTTGTCGTCCTCCAGCGCAATGAGGGTTTCCACGCCTGGGCGCAGCCAGCCGACGGTGGAGTTTGACGTGCCGAAGTCGATGCCGCAGGCACGGGCCGGAGAGGCGTTTTTCATGTCTGTCGTGTTCCGGTTAAAAAACGGCCGCGCAGTGTATGTCAGACGCTCTCAGAATCGAAGTGTGCTTATTCGTTAATTCGCAGGTTTTAATGCCCTTGAAAGACTATCCTTCACCCCCAAACTTCCAGACATTGGCTTGGTGGTTGTAAGGCAACTCAGTGAAGCCCGTAGGCTGCCGATAAACTTTTTGCAGCGCCGTAGCGTCGGAAGATTGAGATCGGTCAATCGACAGACTGGCCAACCCAAGCATTGTGGGTGGTCTGAGTGGCGCGATATTGATAACGGATGGTGATCCTTACATGGACTTCAAAGACTATTACAAGATTCTGGGTGTAGACCCCACAGCCGACGATAAGACGATCAAGACCGCTTATCGCAAGCTGGCGCGCAAATATCACCCGGATGTCAGCAAAGAGAAGGACGCCGAGAGTAAATTCAAGGACGTCAACGAGGCGTATGAAGCCCTCAAAAGCGCCGACAAACGTGCCGAGTACGATGAGATTCGCAAGTACGGTCAGCACGGCCAACCTTTCCAGGGCCCTCCTGGCTGGCAAGGCCGTTCCAGCGGCGGTTTCGAGGATGCTGGCGATTTTTCGGACTTTTTCAGCTCGATCTTCGGTTCGCGCGGTAATGGCTTTGGTGGTCAATCAAGCCGCAGCGCAGGGCGTCGCGGTCAGGATGTTGAAATGGAATTGCCGATCTTTCTGGAAGAAACCCTGTCAGGCGAGTCCAAGCAGATCAGCTTTCAGGTGGGCGGCAACAGCAAGACCCTGAACGTGAAGATCCCGGCTGGCGTCACCGACGGTGAGCGGATTCGCCTCAAAGGTCAGGGTGGCCCGGGCATGGGCGGCGGGGCCAATGGTGATCTATACCTGATCATTCGGTTTGCACCGCATCCGAAGTTCGACGTCGAAGGCCACGACCTGGTGATCACTGTGCCTCTGGCACCGTGGGAAGCTGCGCTGGGCACCAAGGTCGCCGTACCGACGCTGACCAGCAAGATCAACCTGACCATTCGTCCGGACAGCCAGAGCGGCCAGCGTTTGCGCATCAAAGGCCATGGTTTGATGGACAAGAAAGGTCAGCGTGGCGATTTGTATGCCCAGTTGAAAGTGGTCATGCCCAAACACACTGACGAAGCGAGCAAAACCTTGTGGCAAGAGCTGGCTGACAAAGCCGCCTTTGATCCGAGAGCCCAATGGAGTAATTGATCATGAGCAGCACCCTGATCGTTCAGCTGGACATGGAAAGGTTCTGCGAAGAGGCCAATTTACCGGCCACTTACGTGATAGAGATCGTCGAACACGGAATTATCGAACCTCAGGGCCACGCACCGGAGGCGTGGCGTTTTGAAGACTATGAACTGGTCATCGCAAAGCGTGCAGCCAAGCTGCACCGGGACCTTGAACTGGAATGGGAAGGTGTTGCGCTGGCGTTGGACCTGCTCGACGAAGTGCAGCACCTGCGGTCCGAAAACCGCCGTTTGAAGCAGCAATTGGGGCGGTTTGTGGGCAGTAATCCCAACGTGTGACCGGTCTGTGGGCGCACCCTTGGCAACGAGGTAATTGCGGGTGTGGCTGCAGCATTGCCGGGCCATCGGCGGCGCAGTTGTTCCTCGACGGCGACGACACGGGGTCGATGCCCCGGCGTGTCGTCGCTGCCGAACAGTGCGGTGTCTCAAGCTTTTTTAGGCAGCACCACGGTAAACGTTGTGCCTTCAGCGAGGGTCGATGTGACCTCGATGGTGCCACTGTGGGCGCTGACCGCCTCTTTGACGATATACAGGCCCAGGCCCAGACTGGTCGAGGTGCCCGGTACGCTCAGGTCTTCACTCGGGCTGCGCACCAGCGGGTCAAACAAGGTCGCCAGTGAACTTTCATCAATGGGCGTGCCGCGGTTGTGGACCGAGAGCAGAACCTGCTCTGCACCGCCAGTCAGAGTCACCGTCACCACGCGGCTTTTGCTGCCATGTTGCAGCGCATTGCCAATCAAGTTTTGCAGCAACTGATTAATCAGACCGCGATCCCACTCACCCTCTACCGGCCCGTCAATCGTCAATACGGGCTCGCAGTCCGGTTGACCGGCACAGGCTTCGGCCAGGGCCGCGTGGCAGGCCTCGCCCAGATCCAGCTTCACCGGTTCAATCGGGAGCTGGCTGCCCAGACGGCTGCGTACAAATGCCAGTAGATCACTGACCATTGAGCCCATGTGGCGTGCACCGTTTTTGATGGCGCTCACATAATTCAAGGCGTCGGCGTCGAGCTTGGCTTTGCGCTCCAGCATCTCGGTGGACATGCTCACTGCTTGCAGCGGGGCGCGCAGGTCGTGGCCCAGAATGGCCAGAAAGATATCCCGCGAGCGATTGACCTGGTCCGCATACGCGGCCGTGGATTCGGCCAGCGCTTCATCAATGGCTTCGTTGAAGCGGATCATGTCTTGAAAGTGCTCATGTTCCGGGGCTTGCAGGCTATCGACCCACAACCGGATGACGCACGCGCGCAAGTGCCGGAACTCGGACGTCATTTGCACCAGATCGAAACCGACGGTATGACGCAACTCGCCATGGCTGGCGGCTGCCTCGTCCAGGCTCGGGGTTTTATCCGGGCCTTCGCCTTCGGCCTTGGCTTGTTGCTCACTGGCTGTTTGCGCAGTGGTCATGTCACGCGAGGCTGCCAATAGAATGGCTTTGGCGTGGTCGCGCAAGGCCACGCTGTCCATGTTCTCGGCCGCAGGTGTGATGGTTTCGGCAAAGCGCTCCCACTCATCGACGATACGATTGGCGTTTTGCACGATGAATTCGGAAAGGCGCATGCCCAAACACCTTGCTGCAAGAGCGGTAGTCAAAAAAGGTGAGGCATATTAGCGCCTAATAGCGCGCTTCAGTACTACCGCAGGCTTGTTTCGTCACGTGAAGGGCAAAGCTTGTGCAGGGCAGTGCCTTTCACGGCCGGGGTGCAGGTTCAAAACAGGAAGTAACGCTGCGCCATCGGTAACACGTCGGCCGGTTCACACCACAGCAACACGCCGTCCGCCTTGACCTGATAAGTCTGCGGGTCGACTTCAATGTCGGGCAGGTAACCGTTGTGGATCAGGTCGGTCTTTTGCACATCGCGACAGCCTTTGACCACGGCAATCTGTTTCTTCAGGCCCAAGGTTTCAGGCACACCCGCTTCGGCTGCGGCCTGGCTGATAAAGGTCAGGCACGTGGCGTGACGCGAGCCGCCGTAGCTGGCGAACATCGGTCGGTAGTGAACCGGCTGTGGCGTCGGTATTGAGGCGTTGGCGTCACCCATCAGGCTCGACGCAATCGCGCCGCCTTTGAGAATCAATGTCGGTTTGACCCCGAAAAACGCCGGGCGCCACAGCACCAGGTCGGCCCACTTACCCACCTCGACCGAGCCTACTTCATGGCTGATGCCGTGGGTAATGGCGGGGTTGATGGTGTATTTGGCGATGTAGCGTTTGGCACGAAAGTTGTCGTTGCCAACCGCGTCTTCCGGCAACGGGCCGCGTTGTTTCTTCATCTTGTCGGCGGTCTGCCAGGTGCGGGTGATGACTTCTCCCACGCGCCCCATGGCTTGGCTGTCGGAGCTGATCATCGAAAATGCGCCGAGGTCATGCAGGATGTCTTCAGCGGCAATGGTTTCGCGGCGGATACGGCTTTCTGCGAAGGCCACGTCTTCAGCGATGCTCGGGTCGAGGTGATGGCAGACCATCAGCATGTCGAGGTGTTCGTCGATGGTGTTGCGGGTGAAGGGGCGGGTCGGGTTGGTGGAACTGGGCAGTACATTGGTCAGGCCGCAGGCCTTGATGATGTCGGGTGCATGGCCGCCGCCCGCGCCTTCGGTGTGATAGGTGTGAATGGTGCGGCCTTTGAAGGCGGCGAGGGTGGTTTCCACAAAGCCGGATTCGTTCAAGGTGTCGCTGTGAATCGCCACCTGCACGTCGTACTGGTCGGCAACGGTCAGGCAGTTGTCGATGGACGCGGGGGTGGTGCCCCAGTCTTCATGCAGCTTGAGGCCGATGGCGCCAGCTTCGACTTGTTCGATCAACGGTTGCGGCAAGCTCGCGTTGCCCTTGCCGGTAAACCCCATGTTCATCGGGAACGCGTCTGCCGCTTGCAGCATGCGCGCCATGTGCCACGGGCCAGGGGTGCAGGTGGTGGCGTTGCTGCCGGTGGCCGGGCCGGTGCCGCCGCCGATCATGGTGGTTACGCCGCTGTTGAGCGCTTCTTCGATCTGCTGCGGGCAGATGAAATGAATGTGAGTGTCGATGCCGCCAGCCGTGAGGATCATGCCTTCACCGGCAATTACTTCGGTGCTGGCGCCAATGGCGATGGTGACATTGGGCTGCACGTCCGGGTTGCCCGCTTTGCCGATGGCGTGAATGCGGCCGTTCTTCAGGCCCACGTCGGCTTTGACGATGCCCCAGTGGTCGATGATCAGCGCGTTGGTGATTAACGTGTCCACCACCTCGGCCGCCAGCAATTGGCTTTGGCCCATGCCGTCTCGGATCACTTTGCCGCCGCCGAACTTCACTTCTTCCCCGTAGGTGGTGAAATCCTGCTCGACCTCAATCCACAGCTCCGTGTCAGCCAGACGAACCTTGTCACCTACAGTCGGGCCGAACATATCGGCATAGGCGTGGCGGGATATTTTCATGATGCGTTCCTGAGCGTTAAGTCAAACCCGGTTGCTGCCGAGGGCGGCGAGCGGGCGTTTACATGCCAATGCCACTGTCAGTCCAGATCGCCCATGACCCGCCCGGCAAAGCCGAATACCCGGCGCAGACCGGCCAGTTCAACCAGCTCAACGTCGCGGCTCTGGCCCGGTTCAAAACGCACGGCGGTGCCAGCCGGAATGTTCAGGCGCATGCCCCGGCTTTCGCCGCGCTCGAACATCAGCGCATCGTTGGTTTCAAAGAAGTGGTAGTGCGAACCGACTTGAATCGGCCGATCGCCACGGTTGGACACTTTCAGGGTGTGCGTGCGTCGGCCGGCGTTTAGCTCGATATCCCCTGACTCGATGCGGTATTCGCCTGGAATCATTGCGGTTCACTCAAGGTTTTGAAGTAGATGGCGGTCGGGCTGTAATGGCCGTCGGGGCTGCGGCAGTAGTTGGGTAGCTCGCCGACGCGGGTGTAGCCCAATGCGCTGTAGAAATTTTCAGCGGGCGAACCGGCCTCGGTGTCGAGGTGCAACAAACCGCGTTTTTGCTGACGCGCGCCGTTTTCCAGCGCTTGAATCAATACCTGGCCCAGCCCCCGGCGGCGTGCTTCGTTGAGTACCAGCAGCTTTTGCACTTCGGCGCGGTTCAGGCCATTGGCTTTCTGGCACAGGGCCAGCTGCACGCTGGCCAGCACCCGTTGATCTTCGACCAGCACCCAGAGCAACAGGCTGCCTTGTTCCAGTTGGCTCAGCACCTCGCAGAAGTAAGCGCTGGCCTGCGGCACGTCCAGATCGTCCATAAAGCCGACCGAAGCGCCGTGGTGCACGGCATCGACCAGCAGGGCTATCAGCCCTTCCCGGTAGTTATTGAAGGTTTGCGGGGTGACCTGTAACACCTGCTCGTGGCTCATTGAGCGTGCTCCTGCGGGGGAAGGGCGCCGGGGTTGATCATCAGTTGCATGAAGGTCAGGTCAAGCCAGCGGCCGAATTTGATCCCCACTTGCGGCATGCGGCCGCAGGTCACGAAACCGAGTTGTTTGTGCACATGAATCGACGCGGCATTGGCGCTTTCAATGGCGGCGACCATCACGTGTTTGCCGCCACTGCGGGCACGCTCGATCAGCGCCGCGAGCAGTTGTGGGCCCAGGCGTTTGCCGCGCTGATCGGGGTGTACGTAGACCGAGTGCTCGACCGTGTGGCGAAACCCTTCAAACGGGCGCCAGTCGCCAAACGAGGCGTAGCCCAAAGGCACGTTGGCGTCGTCCACAATCACCAAGATGGGGTAGCCCTGTTTTTGCCGGGCTTCAAACCATTGCTCGCGGTTGTGCAGGTCGACGGTCTGTTCGTTCCAGATAGCCAGGGTGTTGAGCACGGCATCGTTGTAGATCTCGCGTATCGCCGGCAGGTCGGCCGGGATTGCATCGCGAATGACGTAAGACATGGCTCGGCCTCAGGCGATGGGTTGATGGACGGTGACCAGTTTGGTGCCGTCCGGGAACGTGGCCTCCACCTGGATGTCAGGGATCATTTCCGGGATGCCCTCCATCACTTGCTCGCGCGTCAGCAGGGTGGTGCCTTCATGCATGAGCTGGGCGACTGTTTTGCCGTCGCGCGCGCCCTCAAGCAAGGCGGCCGAAATGTAGGCAATGGTTTCCGGATAATTGAGTTTCACGCCGCGCGCCAACCTTCGTTCAGCCAGCAGGCCTGCGGTGAAGATCATCATCTTGTCTTTTTCGCGTGGGGTCAGGTCCATGTAAGGGTCCGTGTTCGGCAGTTAAAAAGTAGCGATCCTTATGCCCCGTTCCCATAGGAAGAGCGCTGGGGCAAGGGCACTTCAGGTACTCCATATTCGTGGTGTAACCGCTTCACGGCCCAGCAGGGCCGGGCGCAGCAGTCGCCACAGATCAATCAGCCAGCTGCGCGCCTGTAACGCTTCGCCCGCCAGGCAGCGGGCCACCAGCAAGCCCGGCAGTTGGGTCAGATCGCCGCGTACCGGGTGAGGCAGCGAGCGACAGGCTTCAAGCCGTTCAGGGCTGACCTCTCCGGTCACCAGCAGCGTCGCAAACACTGGGTTGCCGTCCAGCCCGATGGGCGAGTCCAGCAGGCCGTCGCCGCCTACAATGCGCTGGCGCTCATGCCAGAGCAACTGGCCATCACGGCGGATATCCAGATGCGATTGAAAGTACCCGTGCTCGAAACGTTCCCCGCTGGCCTGCCTGCCCAACGCAATCATGTCCCAGTAAAACAGGCGTGCATTGCCTTCAAGTTCGATGCGGGTGCTCAGTTCGGCCTGCGCCGCGCTGAAGACGATGGTTTCTTGGGGCAACCATTCCAGCGTGGCCCCCGCCGCGACCTTTAATTCAACACGTTGATAGGCCGGGCCTGCGGCGCGGTACCACTTTGCTGCGCCGGGGCTGGTGAGCTGGGCCCAGGCGTCAGGGCCGACGCTGGCGCGAATATCGAGCTGATCGCCACCGGCAATCCCGCCGGGCGGGTGCACGATGATGTGTTGGCACACCTGTGGCCCTTCGGCGTACAGGTGTTTTTGCACGCGCAAGGGGCCGAGGTGACGGCGCAGGGTCGGGCGTGTGCTGTCGCCAAAACGCCCATAGCCCAGCTCCAGCTCGGCAAGCCAGTTGGGGGTAAACAGGGCAGTGTTGGCGGGTAAATTCATAGGGGCTCAGCTTGGCAATAAAGAGTTACAGATTAAATCGTCACGAGGCCACGTACACCGTCTGTTTGCATATTTTCACCCCGGCCTTGCTGAATGATTTCGCCCCGTGACATCACCAGATACTGATCGGCCAGCTCCTCGGCAAAGTCGTAAAACTGTTCCACCAGCAAAATCGCCATGTCCCCACGTGCGGCCAATTGCTTGATCACGGTGCCGATTTCCTTGATGACCGAGGGCTGGATGCCTTCGGTGGGTTCGTCGAGGATCAACAGCCGCGGGCGGCTGGCCAATGCACGGCCAATCGCCAGCTGTTGTTGCTGCCCCCCGGACAAATCGCCGCCGCGCCGATGCTTCATGTGCAGCAGCACCGGAAACAGTTCGTAGATAAACGCCGGTACGGCTTTGGCTTCGGCGCCGGGGAAGCGGGACAGGCCCATCAACAGGTTTTCTTCCACCGTCAGACGCCCGAAGATTTCCCGGCCCTGCGGCACATAAGCGATGCCGGCATGAACCCTTTGGTGAGGTTTGAGCGAGGTGATGAGCCGGTCTTCCCACCGCACGTCACCCTCTTTGACGGGCAGCAAACCCATCAGGCACTTAAGCAAGGTGGTTTTGCCGACGCCGTTACGGCCCAGCAGGCACGTGACTTCGCCCACCCTGGCCTCAAACGACAAGCCGCGCAGGATGTGGCTGCCGCCGTAGAACTGATGCAGTTTTTCAACCTTCAACATGTTTGATCCCCTTTTGACGACGCCGATCTGTGCCTGCTCTCTCAACGGCCCAGATACACCTCGATCACGCGTTCATCGGCTTGCACGTGCTCCAGCGAACCCTCGGCCAGCACACTGCCCTGATGCAACACGGTGACGTGGTCGGCAATCGAACCCACAAAGCCCATGTCGTGCTCCACGACCATCAGTGAGTGCTTGCCCGCCAGGCTTTTGAACAGCTCGGCGGTGAACTCGGTTTCGGCGTCGGTCATGCCCGCCACGGGCTCATCCAGCAGTAATAACTGCGGGTCTTGCACCAGCAACATGCCGATTTCCAGAAACTGTTTTTGCCCGTGGGACAACAACCCCGCCGGGCGATGCGGCGCGTTGGCGAGACGGATGGTTTGCAGCACCTCGTCGATGCGGTCTTTTTGTTCGCCGGTCAGTGTGGCGCGCAAGCTGGCCCACACCGACTTGTCGGTTTTTTGCGCCAGCTCCAGGTTTTCGAACACGCTCAGCGCTTCGAACACCGTGGGTTTTTGAAACTTGCGGCCAATCCCCGACTGGGCAATCTGCACTTCGCTCATCTGCCGCAGGTCGAGGGTTTCACCAAACCAGGCCTGACCTTCAGTGGGGCGGGTCTTGCCGGTGATAACGTCCATCATCGTGGTCTTGCCTGCGCCGTTAGGCCCGATGATGCAGCGCAACTCGCCGACCCCGATGTACAGGTTGAGGTTGTTCAGTGCCTTGAAGCCATCAAAGCTGACGCTGATGCCCTCAAGGGTCAGGATCGTGCCGTGGCGGGTGTCGAGCCCCTTGCCAGCGGTCTGTCCCAGACCAATGGCATCGCGGCTGCTGCCTTGATCCTTGTTGGGGTCGAGCATGGGTTCGAGCAAGACATTCCTCATTGATCACCCCTTTTCTTCAATAGCCCGATGACACCCTTGGGCAGGTACAGCGTGACGACGATAAACAGCGCACCGAGGAAGAACAGCCAGTATTCGGGGAAGGCCACGGTGAACCAGCTCTT
Organism: Pseudomonas sp. WS 5078; assembly: GCF_012985745.1. Lineage (NCBI taxonomy): Bacteria > Pseudomonadati > Pseudomonadota > Gammaproteobacteria > Pseudomonadales > Pseudomonadaceae > Pseudomonas > Pseudomonas sp. WS 5078. Next base: position 173,483 of record NZ_JAAQWX010000005.1, read on the forward strand.
CATGCCGTTGACCACGCCTGCGCCCAGTAACGGGCCAATCAGCGTGCCGCGCCCGCCCAATGCCACCCACACAGCGGCTTCGATGGAGTTGGTGGGCGACATCTCGCCGGGGTTGATGATCCCCACTTGCGGCACATACAGCGCACCCGCCAGACCACACAGCACCGCGCTCAAGACCCACACGAACAGCTTGAAACCACGCGGGTCGTAGCCGCAGAACATCAGGCGATTTTCGGCGTCTCGCACGGCGGTCAGCACGCGTCCGAATTTGCTGCGCGCCAGGCGCCAGCCCAGCAACAGGCTGCTGACCAACAGCAGCACTGTGGCGAAAAACAGCGTCGCGCGGGTGCCGGGTTCGGTGATGCCGAAGCCCAAAATGGAGCGGAAGTGGGTGAAGCCGTTGTTGCCGCCAAAACCGGTTTCGTTGCGGAAAAACAGCAGCATCGCGGCGAACGTCAGGGCTTGGGTCATGATCGAAAAGTACACGCCCTTGATGCGCGAGCGGAACGCGAAGAACCCGAACACCAGCGCTACTAAACCCGGCGCCAGTACCACCAGGCACATTGCCCAGGCGAAGTGCTCGGTGCCCACCCAATACCACGGCAATTCGGTCCACGACAGGAAAGTCATGAAGGCAGGCAGTTCATCGCCCGCCGCCTGACGCATCAAGTACATGCCCATTGCGTAGCCGCCGAGGGCGAAAAACAGTCCGTGGCCCAATGACAGCAGGCCGGCGTACCCCCACACCAGATCCAGTGCCAGGGCGACGATGGCGTAACAGAGGATTTTCCCCACCAGCGTCAAGGTATACGCCGATACCTGAAACGGGCTGTCGGCAGGCAGCAGCGACAGCACCGGCATGGCCAGCAGGATGACTAGAACAACAGCGCCGATCACTGCCGTTGCGGTCGGGCCGGCTTTTTGTGTCGCGGTCATTAGCAATGGCTGATTCATCAGTCGATCACCCGTCCTTTCAGCGCGAAAAGGCCTTGCGGGCGTTTCTGAATGAACAGAATGATCAGCCCCAGGATAAGGATTTTGCCGAGTACGGCGCCGATCTGCGGCTCGAGAATCTTGTTCGCGATGCCCAGTCCCAGCGCCGCGTACACCGTGCCCGCCAATTGGCCGACACCGCCCAGCACCACCACCAGAAAGGAATCAATGATGTAGCCCTGGCCCAGGTCGGGGCCTACGTTGCCGACTTGGCTCAAGGCCACGCCGCCCAGTCCGGCAATCCCCGAACCAAGGCCGAAGGCGAGCATGTCCACGCGCCCGGTGGGCACGCCGCAGCAAGCGGCCATGTTGCGGTTTTGGGTGACGGCACGCACGTTGAGCCCCAGACGGGTTTTGTTCAGCAACAACCAGGTGAGGAACACTACGGCCAGTGCGAAGCAGATGATCACCAGCCGGTTGAACGGCAACACCAGATTGGGCAGCACTTGAACCCCGCCCGAAAGCCATGCGGGGTTGGCCACTTCGACGTTCTGCGCACCGAATAGCAGGCGCACCAGTTGAATCAGGATCAGGCTGATGCCCCAAGTCGCGAGCAGGGTTTCCAGCGGGCGCCCGTAGAGGTGACGAATGATCGTGCGTTCCAGCACCATGCCCACCCCGGCGGTGACGAAGAACGCCACCGGCAGTGCCAGCAGCGGGTAGAACTCAATGGCGCCGGGTGCGAAACGCTGGAACAGCAACTGCACGCCATACGTGGAATAAGCGCCGAGCATCAGCATTTCGCCGTGGGCCATGTTGATGACCCCCAGCAGGCCAAATGTGATCGCCAGCCCGAGGGCCGCCAGTAGCAGAATCGAGCCCAGTGACAAGCCGCTGAACGCCTGGCCCAGCAGGTCGCCAATCAGCAGCTTGCGTGTGACTTGCGCCAGGCTGGTTTCGGCCGCAGTGCGCACGCCGTGATCGGTTTCAACGTCCGGTTGCAGCAGGGTTTCAAGTCGCGTGCGGGCCAGCGGCTCGCCGGTTTCACCCAGCAGACGCACCGCTGCCAGACGCACGGCGGGGTCGGCGTCCACCAGTTGCAGATTGGCCAATGCGAGGCTCAAGGCCGCGCGCACATCGTCATCGGTTTCGAGGGTCAGGCGACGATTGAGCAGTGCAAGCTGGGCGGGTTTCGCGGTTTTCTGCACCTGTCGCGCGGCATTCAGGCGCTGTTGGGGATCAGCCGCCAGCAGTTGATGGCTGGCCACTGCGTTGTCGATCAAGGCGCGCAGACGGTTGTTCAAACGCACGGTCTTGGGCTGGCCATCGACGGTGACCTGCCCACTTTGCAGTTCGCTGAGCAGTGCGATGCGGGCCGGGTCGGGTTGGGCCGCCCAACCTTCAAGCAACTTGACCTGCATGGGCAGATTGGCGCCAGCAAACTCACTGGCGTCATCGGCATACGCGCCTGCGGGCAATAGCAGCAGGCAGGCGACGATAAAACGGTAAAAGACGGTGGGCATAGTGAGTGTCCCTGTAAGCGCGGCTCCCTCTCCCAGCGGGAGTGGATCGGGGAGAGGGGCTTTATTGTGGTTAGTTACCTTTCACCGCGTGATCCGGCTTTTTATCGTTGCCCGGGATGTAAGGGCTCCAGGGTTGGGCACGGATCGGGCCGTCGGTCTGCCAGACCACGCTGAACTGACCGTCGGGCTGGATTTCGCCAATCATCACGGGCTTGTGCAGGTGGTGGTTGGTCTTGTCCATGGTCAGTGTGTAACCCGACGGTGCCGCAAAGGTTTGTCCGGCCAGCGCCTCGCGCACCTTGTCCACGTCGGTCGATTTGGCCTGTTCCGCGGCTTGCGCCCACATGTGGATGCCGACGTAGGTGGCTTCCATCGGGTCGTTGGTCACGGCTTTGTCGGCGCCCGGCAGGTTGTGTTGCTTGGCATAGGCCTTCCAGTCAGCGACGAATTTCTGGTTGACCGGGTTCTCCACCGACTGGAAGTAGTTCCACGCGGCCAGGTTGCCCACCAGCGGCTTAGTGTCGATGCCACGCAGCTCTTCTTCGCCCACCGAGAAGGCAATCACCGGCACGTCGGTGGCCTTGATGCCCTGGTTGGCCAGCTCTTTATAGAACGGCACATTGGAGTCGCCGTTGACGGTGGAGATCACTGCGGTCTTGCCGCCGGCCGAGAATTTTTTGATGTTGGAGACGATGGTCTGGTAATCGCTGTGGCCGAACGGGGTGTAAACCTCTTCGATGTCTTTGTCGGCCACGCCTTTTGAGTGCAGGAACGCGCGCAGGATTTTGTTGGTGGTGCGCGGGTACACATAGTCAGTGCCCAGCAACACGAACCGTTGGGCGCTGCCGCCGTCTTCGCTCATCAGGTATTCAACGGCCGGGATGGCCTGCTGGTTGGGCGCGGCGCCGGTGTAGAACACGTTGGGTGACATTTCTTCACCTTCGTATTGCACCGGGTAGAACAGCAAACCGTTGAGTTCTTCAAACACCGGCAACACCGACTTGCGCGACACTGACGTCCAGCAGCCGAACACCACGGCGACCTTGTCCTGGGTCAGCAGTTGGCGACCTTTTTCAGCAAACAGGGGCCAGTTGGAGGCGGGGTCGACCACTACCGCTTCGAGCATTTTGCCGTTCACCCCGCCTTTGGCGTTGATCTCGTCGATGGTCATCAGCGCCATGTCTTTGAGCGAGGTCTCGGAGATCGCCATGGTGCCGGACAGCGAATGAAGAATGCCGACCTTGATGGTCTCGGCTGCGTGGACCGTCCAGCTCATGCCCATGGCTGCGATTGAGGCGGTAAGGGTGAAAGCTTTGATCAAGCTGCGACGCTTCATGGTGCGATCTCCAGAGTTCTGATGGTTGGCGAGCCAATACCTGCACTGCCAAGGGCTGTAGCAAGGGCTGTGCCGGATTGCTAAAGCCCTCTGAATAAGGGGGTTGCACACAAAGTGAGCCTTTTTTCGCACCACGACAGCGCCTGCAACCAACCCGCGTGCACGCCGATGCGCCGCCATGGTGCTTTGCCCGATGAAGGCGCGCAGGCAGTGAACCGCTGCCTGAAACAGAGCGTTTTGCAGGGACGCGCCATTTAAGTAATTAAATATGACCTGCGCTCAGGGCCGCTCTTGATGATGGGAAGGCGCAACGGCGTTGCGCTCAACCATCTGATTCAAGGAGTGTGAAAGTGAGCCAGTTTTTTCACGAGCGCGTGGAGCGCGGTACAGCGGCCAAGACTGTGCCGCTGCCTGCGTTAAGCCCGCCGTTTGCTTACCCTGATGACGCGGCCCGATATGCCCACGAAATGATTGGTGACCGGCGTGAGGTGGAGTACGGCGGAGTCATCTTGCAGCGTCAGGACGGGTTGTTTCTGGCGACCTTGCCGGTTCAGGGCGAAAGCCGGATGTTCCAGCATGACCGGGTGCTCTCGACGGATGCGGACAATAATTTTCTGCACCCGCCGGGCTACACCTGCTACGCGTTTTATCATTCCCATCCCAATAACTACGAAGAGGTTAAAAGGTACTTTCCGAGTTGGTCGAAAGAGTCTGTTGAGACCTCGATGAATTTCTTTTCGCCGCCCGATGTGATCTTCACCGTCGGCATGCGAGGGTTTGCGCGGGCGGGCTATTTATCCGGGCTTAATGGTTCGCTGATCAAATACGTGCCCAGTGGGTCTGACGCGGAGCACGCCCTGGTGCAGGCCTATCAAAAAGGAATCATCAGGGCCAAGCGCCTGATCGAATATGTGCACGAACTGTCAGCGGCGGGCGAACTGAGCGTTATCCAAACCAACGACATCTGGGGATGGAAAGTCGGAAAGGTGGGGGCCGATTTCAGCATTTACGTCCCGGCTGCCGGCATTGATGCGCCGAGCAAACGCGTGCAGCAACCTGCTTACAGCCCGGTTTTCACGACGCTACTGGAGGCCGTGAAATTCACCCGGTTGCGTCAGTATCAACAGCCTGAGCAACAATATGGCTACATCCTTAAATACCAGGATAAGGAGCAGTACCTGGCCACCGAGCCGGTAGTCGGTGCGCCAACTCCGTTCTCCCCTGAGGGTGTGTTTACCTTTAACGCAGCGGGTGCCGTGGTCATACCCAGAAATCTGGATGTGATTGCCCAGTATTACTGCGACAGCCTGTACCACGACCCGGCTCAGGTTCCGGCTCAACAGGCTCAGGTGTACAAGCGCTTTATCGAGCCCGGCGCGCTGGCGCACAGCCTGCGCCTGGCGCTAGCCCTGCGTTTTGATCGGCCAATACCGCCGTTGCCCTTGTACATCACAGTACGTGATGGTGCATTGCTGACGTATCAACCCTCTTCGACGTTTGCCGAAGAACCCTACGTGCGCCTGCTCAGCGTGGCCGAAGGCGGCGGTCTGGCAATTAAGCGCGACCTGTTGAGCGGTCATGTCACGCCCACTGCCTATATCCGCGGGCTGGCGCAAATGGGCACCTTGCAGGTGGTGTACCACAGCGATGTCTGGGGGCAGCCGGGTCAGGTCAAGCCGGATTGGACGCCGTATGCGCGCCTGCGTCGCAGAGCCTTGAGCCCTTCATTTGCAACGGCTGAAGACGCCGCCCGTTATGTCCATCAGAAAATAAGGCGCTCAGCCCGGACAGACCGCATCTTTGGTGGCCTGATCTTCCAACGGCTCGACAGGCGATTTGTGGCGACCGAGCCTCTGGCAGGGCGCAATGAAACCTTCGATCCCTCGGGCATCATCCCCGGCGAACGCCTTGACCTGACACCGGCAGGCGCAAGCGTTGTGGCGTTCTATCATGCTCATCACGCGCAGCACTCGATGTTGTCGACGCCGGACGTTGAGCAACAGCTGTACGCCAATATGTTTGAACCGCATGAGCTGTGCGCCGCTATCCAGGACCGTGACTGGGCGGCGGCTCGCTTTTTGTCCACCCCGGACGGCGCGCTACTCAAGTACGTGCCCAGTGGCTCTGATCGCGAAAAGAAGTTCCTTGCCCGGCTAGCACCGCCGGCGGCCAACCCGCAAAACGTGCGCCACAACACGCTGCAGCTCAAATTGCGCACCCATACGCTTAAGCCGACCGAGTACGTGGGGCAAGTGGTGCGAACCGGTGATCTGTACGTGATCGAGGGGAGTCCTTTATGGGGGCAACCTGCCAGGATCACCCCGCAATGGAAGCCCTCGCCTGCACCCGTTGACGTTCAGCAGGCCACTGTCCAGCCAGCGTTAAGCCCTGTATTTACACAGTCCCGTGACGCGGCCCGGTATGCACATACCCACATGGGGGCACGCCACAAGCGCCAATTTGGATTTATTTTGAAAAGCGTCCACAGCGACGAGTTTGTCGCGACGTTGCCGATGGAGGGCGGTGGGTTATTACTGGACCGCGTTTTCCCGCGTGAACACGCTGAGCGAAATAACACCCTGCCTTCGGGGTTCAAGCTTCATGCGGTCTATCTGGGTGCCCCGGCAACCTATTTCGCGACCCCCTGGGAAGTGAGAGAGGTGCGCAACCTCAATACGCTGTTGGGGTTTGTGACGCCTGACGACTTCGCAGACGGGTTGGGGCTGGTGAGTATGGTCAAGCAGCAGCGTGGCGCGTTTACGGGCGAGGTGCCGCTGTACCTGTCCACCAATGAAGGCGCGCTACTCAGGTATGTCCCGGTTAACCTGTGGCTGCAATTGACCTCCGGTCTGTTTCGCGACTGGGGCCGCCCGTTGCTGACCGACATACTGACCGGCGCATTGCATGTCACCAATTATGTCTATCAAGTGGCAGCCAGCGGTCAGCTTGATGTGTTGATTAAAAGCCCGCTCTGGAGCACCCCGGGGACCGTCACGGCCAGTTGGCTGCCTTACCGTAAACCGGTGACCATGCCGGTCGCGCAGACCCGGCGCTTTGCGTTGAGCCCTGTTTTCGCCCATGCCGACGATGCCGCCCGCTATGTGAACTCGAGCATTGCGCACCCCAACGCGTTAAATCTGGTCGCAGCCATATTGGGCACGTCTGACTACAACACCTTTGTCGCCATAGAACCCCTCACGGGCGGGGAGGTGGCCAATGCTCCGGAAACCCTGTTGTTCACCCACAAACACGTGGACGGCCAGTTGCACCCCCTACCGGTTTTTGCAGCGGGCTATACGCGCAAACACCTGGTGTTTTCTCGTGCGCCATCACTCCAGGCGTCCTACAGCAGGCTTGAGAACAACTTGCTCAACAACATGTTTTGGCCAGTGGATATTTGCTACGCCACCGACCTTTTAAAAACCTATGACAGCGACAACAGCTTTGCGACGATCTACCACTCGACCGATGATGGCGCGCTGTTGAAATACACGCGTGGCACGTCGGCGGCGACACAGCAGCTCTGCCAGCCGATCAGTGGATCGAACCTTACCTATGAGGGGTATTTCGCGGAGAACTATCAACCGGACCGCACCACTCGACGTTACGAGGAATACGTTCCACCGACGCTCAAACCCAGCGAGTTACTGACGCGCGTCCTTAATAGCGGAACGTTGAGTGTGGTGGTGATCAGCCCGACCTGGCCGCATAAGGGCGATGTCGCCCAGAGCCTCACCATCACCGGCCAAACCCAGCAAACACCGTTTGACTGGGACGATGCCAGCAAGCTGCAACAGGGCGCAGCGAGCACCCTGGAAATCCCGTCAGCGCCGTGGCACGACGAGCTTTAGCGTTTGCGCATCAACGCGATAAAGAACAGCCCGCCTATGGCTGCGGTGGCCACTCCGATGGGCAAGTCTTCCGGGGCGATCAAGGTGCGAGCGGCCACATCGACCCACACCAGAAACACGCTGCCCAGCAAGGCTGACACCGGCAGCAGGCGTCGGTGTTCTGCGCCGATCAAACGGCGTGCGATGTGCGGGATCATCAAGCCAACAAAGCCGATCGAACCGCTGATGGCCACCAGTACACCGGTCATCAGCGAAGCAATCAGAAAGACCCGCAGTCGCACATTGCGGGCATTGAGGCCGAGGGTGACGGCGGTTTGTTCACCGGCCATCAAAGCATTCAGCGGACGGGCCATTCCCAGCAGCAAAACCAGCCCCAGCAAGACGCTGGCGCTGGGAATGGCCAGCAGTTCCCAGCGCGCCAGCCCCAAGCCGCCGAGCATCCAGAACAGTACGGCGGAACTGGCGCGATGATCGCCCAAAAACAGCAGTGTATTGGCCACGGCCATCATCACAAACGATACCGCCACGCCGCATAACAGCAGGCGATCGCTGTCCAGTCGCCCGTGGCGGCTAGCGATGGCCAGTACCAGCAGCATGCTGAGCAAGGCGCCAATAAAGGCTGCGATGGGCAGGGTCAGCAAACCGACGATCTCGCCCACGTGCAACACCACGATCACGGCGCCTAGCGTAGCGCCGCTGGTGACGCCCAGCAGGTGCGGGTCAGCCAGCGGATTACGCGTCACGGCTTGCAACACAGTGCCGATCAAGGCCAGCCCGGCACCGACCAGCGCTCCCAGCAACATGCGCGGGACGCGAATCAACCACACGATGTGCGCTTGCCCCGCCGTCCAGCTCACGTCACCGATACCGAACAGTTTGTTCAGCAGGATGTGCCACACCACCTCCACCGGAACCCGCGCCGGGCCAAAGCCCAGCGACACGACACACGACACCAGCAACAGGGCACCGAGGCTGGTCAGCAGCAGTGCGTAACGACCCGTCATCATTGCGGATGAAAGCCTTTGGCAAGCGTCTCGATCGCCAGCACGTTGTCGATACCCGGCGTGGCTTGCACGTACGGAATGACGATGAAGCGTTTGTGACGAATCGCGTCCACTGATTGCAGCGCAGGGTGGGTTTGCAGGAAGTGCTGTTTCTGCTCCGCAGTGACTTCGCTGTAATCCACAATCACGATCACTTCTGGATTGCGTTCGACCACGGTTTCCCAATTGATGCGGGTCCAGCTGGCGTCGATGTCGCTGAGGATGTCGTTACCGCCCGCCGCTTCAATCAACGCATGGGGGATGCCCAGACGGCCGCTGGTCATGGCGCGGTCTTCGCCGCTGTCGTACAGAAATACCCGCGGCTTTGAGGCCGGCAAGGCCTTCTGAACGTCAGCAATTGTTTGCTGCATGTGTGCAATCAACTCGTTGGCGCGGTCTTGCACGTCGAAAATTTTGCCGAGGTTGCGCAGGTCGTTGTAAGTGTCCTCCATGCTGGCTGCCGGGCGTTTCATTACAAACGCGCAGGACTCAGTCAGTTCGTAGACATTGATGCCCAGCGGCGTGAGGGTGTGCGGTGTCAGGTCTCCGCCGACGCGCATGCCGTAGTCCCAGCCGGCGAAAAAGAAATCCACATTGGCATTGAGCAGTGTTTCCACGGAGGGGTACTTGCTCGCCAGTTCCGGCAGGCCCTCAAGGATCACCTTCATCTGGGGAGTGACAGCCTTCCAGCCACTGATGCCGCTGTAGCCGGCCATGTGCGGTTTGAGGCCCAGCGCGAGCATCATTTGGGTCATGTTGATGTCATGGCTGACCGCGTGTTTGGGGGCTTCATTGAAGGTCACGTCGCGGTTGCAGCTTTTGACCGTTAACGGGTAATGCGTGGCTTCGGCCTGGGCCAGCTGGGCGGCACACATAACGCTCAAGCAGAGCATGAGGCGGATCAGGTTCATGGTTGGGTTATCCAGGTAATGCGCGGGTAGCCGGACAGGGGATGGTCATCGATCAGGGCTTCGACGCCAAACACAGCGCGTAACATATCAACCGTCAGCACTTCGCGAGGTGTGCCGCTGGCCACGATCCGGCCATGGTTAATCACATACAGGCGGTCACAAAACGCGGCAGCCAGGTTCAGGTCGTGAATGCTGGCGAGGGTGCCGATGTTCAGGCGTTTGACCAATTGCAGCAGCTCGAGCTGGTAACGCGGGTCGAGGTGATTGGTCGGTTCGTCGAGGATCAACAGGTCCGGTTGCTGGGTCAAGGCGCGGGCCAGAATCACGCGCTGTTTTTCACCGCCCGACAGGGTGGCAAACGCGTGGTCTTCAAAACCGTGCAAGCCCACGGACGCGAGGGCATTTTGCGCCAACTGGCGATCGGCTTCCGTGTCGCCGTCAAACAGTCCTTTATGCGGGGTGCGGCCCATGGCGACCACTTCATCGACCGTCAGGCCGAAGGCATCCGGGAACTCTTGCAACACCACGGCGATGCGTTGCGCGCACCAACGGGGGGATTGTTGCCAAAGGTTGTGCTGCTCCAGATGAACCGTGCCCGCCTCGGGTTTGCTGAACCGGTAGGCGCAGCGCAGCAGGCTGGTCTTGCCGCTGCCGTTGGGCCCGATCAGGCCCACGAACTCGCCTGCAGCCACGTGCAGGTTGGCGTCACGCAGATGAAACTGGTGATGGCAGTGGCCGTGACCCAGAGGTGACCAGGCAAGTTGCGTGAGGGTGAGGCGAGGCATAAGGGTCCAGGTTAAACGTTAAAAGGCGTAATCGGCCGTTACAAAGAACGAGCGCGGCTCGCCCATGAGCCATTGCTGGCCGCCATTGTATTGGGTTACGGCGTACTGGCGATTAAACAAATTGTTCAGGCGCAACCCCAGGATGGTATTGGGCAGGGCATTCCAGCTCACAGTGGCGTCTACCACGGTGTAGCTCGGCAGTTCGACAGTGTTGGCCGTGTCGGCATAACGCGCATCTACATAACGCACACCGGCGCCTGCGTTCACATCGTCGGTGATGAACGTGCTCAACCACAGGTTGGCGGTGCGACGCGGTACGTCGGTGGGGCGATTGCCTTTGCGCGAGACGCCGTCGTCGTTGAAGTTGTCGTATTCAGCCCGCACGATCGAGGCGTTGGCTTGCAGGGCCCAGCGGTTCGGCAGCTGCAGATCGAGGCTAGCCTCCAGGCCGTTTGACGATTGTTCACCCACTTGCAGGGTGCGAGTGAAATCACTGGGGTCGGTGGTCAGTAAATCCTTTTTGACGATGTGATAAGCCGCCAGCGTCCACTCGCCGCGCTGCTCCCAGAACATCTGTTTGAAGCCGACTTCAGTCTGGCGCGCATGGGCCAGGCCGAAATTTTGCTGACGTTGGCTCAAGCTGATCAACCCCCCCACGCCATCGACACTGGTGGCCTGTTGAGCATAGATCGACATGTCCGGCGTCAATTCGTACACCAGCCCGACTTTCCAGCTGTTGGCCGACAGGCCACGGTCGCTGCGGGTGGTGACGCCGCTTTCGGCGAAGTCATCGCGATCCAGGCGCACGATGTCGCGGCGTACGCCAGTGACCAGCGACAGTTGATCGGTCAACGTAGTGCGATTTTCTGCGAACAGCGCAACCTGCCGGGTCGTGGTGGTGAATTGATCGCGGTACGGGGATGCGCTCTCGAACTGGTCACGGTCCGGGTGGTACACGTCGACAGGTTGACCGCCCGGTGCGACATCGTTGTAGGGCGCATTGCTGTGCAGGTTGAAGTGGATGCGGTTGTACTCCATGCCCACCAGGGTTTTGCTTTTCAGGCCGAACAGGTCGTGGTTCAGGGTGAAGGTCTGACGGTCGCCAAACTGCTCCTGATGGTGCTTGATGCTGAAAAAGCCACTGCGCAACAGGCTTTGGCTGCCCTCATCCCAGGCATGGTTTTCGGCGTTCTGCCAGCGCCGCTGGGCTTTCAGGTAATACAGTTCGTTGCTGGCGCTCAGGGTGTCGCTGATCTGCCATTCGGTGTTCAGGCGCGTCCACTGGTCGTTGTAGTGCAGTTTGGCGTCGCGCACGTTGTAATTTTTGTCGCGCAGACTCTTGTGGTATCGGCCGTTGATCAACGGCACGCCAAAGTCGTTCTGCGGTTGCTGGTCGCCGTAGTCGTGGCTCAGGGTGAAGGTCAGGTCGTCAGTGGCCTGCCAGCGTAGGGCGGCGCTGATGAAGGTGTTTTCTGAATCGCCATGGTCGATCCAGCCGTTGCTTTGGGTGTGGTTGAGGTTCAGCCGGTAGCTCAGGGTGTCGGTCAGTGAGCCGCCGCTGTCCAGCGCTTGTTGTCGGGTGTCATACGAGCCGTAGCCGAGGCGCACGTGGTTTTCGATGTCACCCATGAACGGCTTTTTCGGGATCACGTTGATCACCGCGCCTGTCGCGCCCTCGCCGTACAGTACTGAGGCCGGGCCGCGCAGCACGTCGATACGCTCCACCGACCAATCGTCCACCGGAAAGGTCACAGTGCCTGCGCCGCTGTAGAGGCGCACGCCGTCATACAGCTGCATGACCGAGCCTTCACCCACGAAGCCACGGGCCGAGTACGCAGAGCCGCCGTTACCCGGTGTGCCGGTGTTGCTGATGCCGGTGGTGCGGGTCACGGCGTTCTGAACGCTGCGATCGCCACGCGCGCGGATCTGCGCGCCGGTCAGGTTTTCGACACTGGCCGGGGTTTCGAGGCTGCTGAGGTTCAGGCGCGAGCCTGCGCGGGTGGCAGTCTTAAGGTCGATGTGAGTGTTATCGACTTCAGGGGCCGTGATGGTCGCGGCGGGCAGCATCAAGGACGGTGCGGTGTCGTCCGCCTGCGCAGGGTTGACGGTCAGCAGGCAAAGGCTGGAGAACAGGTACTTATTCATCGGGGCAATGAGTCGCTTTTTTAAAGGGATGCCCGCTGCCTCCTGGCGGCGGGTGATGAAGCGTCAATGAAGCAGTTACACATAACAGGCTTATCGGACTTTTTTGTCAGCGCGCCATTATCCCTGAGTCTCTAGCCGGCACCTCTCGAACCATTCACGTTGGTCATGAGTGCTGTTCACGTTGTTGTTTGGCGCGGATCCGCAACAGCACCCGATCGAGTACCCAGACGGCAAGCAATGAAACGCCGACCAGCGGAAACAGCACCGCCAGCCCAAGCATGATCAGCACACCGGTTTTCCATGTTGGCAGTGCATGGCGCAGCGGCGGTACGCCCAGGCTGCCTTGCGGGCGGCGTTTCCACCAGATCACCAGGCCACTGATCGAACTGAGCAAAATCATCAGGCACACCAGCAGGATTGCGATCTGATTCAGCGAGCCAAAGAGTTTGCCTTCGTGCAGCATCACGCCCATTTCGGTGGCACGGGCGACGTTGCTGTAATGCTGCCAGCGCACGTCGGCCAGCACTTCGCCGGTGTATTGATCGACATGCAAGGTGGCATCGTCACGCGGGTCGTCGGCGAAGACTGCGACGGTGAAGACACCTTCTGCGGTGGTCGGCAACGTGATGCTGTAACCGGGTTCGACGTTGCGGCGGGTCGCGGTGTCGACCACGTGCTGCAAGGTGATGGTCGGCGCCGCAGGGCCGCTGGAATGAGCACCGTGGCCCATGTGCTCGGCGTGGGCGCCCGAGACGGGCATTGGGGTGTTTTCCATCGCCCAGGGCACGGTTTGGCGGGTTGCCGTGTTGAGGCTGCGCGCTTCTGTGTCGGACGTGGGCACGTTGTTCCACATGGCGGCCGGGAATTGATTCCACAGGTCGGCGTACTGCTTGCCCCAGAAACCGGTCCAGGTCATGCCGCTGATCAACATAAACAACAACAATGCTGCGCCCCAGAATCCGGTGACGGCGTGCAGGTCGCGCCACAGCACGCGCCCGCGACGGGTCAAACGTGGCCATAGCACGCCTGCGGCCGATTGCCCGCGCGGCCACCACAGGTACAGCCCGGAAATCACCAGCACCACGCCCCAGCCTGCGGCCAGCTCTATCAAGCGGTCGCCCAGGGTGCCGATCATCAGTTCGCCATGCAGCGCCCGCGCCACGGCTTGCAGGTTGAGCTTGGCATCCTGCTCGCCCAGCACCTCGCCGTTGTAGGGGTTGATAAACACATTCAGCTCGCGCCCGCCGCTATGGATGACGAACTGGCCGCTGCGCTGCGGGTTGATCGGGGGCAGGTACTGGCTGATATGCCCCTGTGGATAAGTGGCCTGAACGCGGGTGAGTTGTTCGTCGGCGCTGAGGCTGTGATGGCCCGGGGTGAGGTTGATCAAGTGGTCGTAGAGCAAAGGGTCGAGCTGGGGCTTGAACAGGTAAATGATCCCGGTCAGGGCTAACAGAATCATGAACGGGGCGACAAACAGCCCGGCGTAGAAATGCCACCGCCAGGCCAGGTTGTAAAAAGAAGGAGTGGGTTGGCTCATGTGAGCGGCTCCGCAAGGTAAATAGTATTAATGACGCCTGCCCCCCATCCTTCTTCCGGTTGGAGAGGGACGGGGGGCAGGCAACGCGGCTGTTTAGAAACTCACATCAATCTTTGTCCACAACGTGCGGCCAGGTTCGTTGATCGGCGTCGGGTCGGTCGCCGGGTAGCCGTATCCTGCGTTACCGGCCATGTTCAGGTGCTCGCTGTAGTTTTTGTCCAGCAGGTTGTCGACCCCGGCGCTGACTTTCAGGTTTTTGTTGATGCGGTAGGCGCCGTTGAGCGAGAACACGCCAAAGCCTGCGCTTTTGTCGTAATCCTTGCCCACCACGTTACCGGCGTTGCGATCGATCCGGTCCTGCCGGGCCACCACGCGCCACAAGGCACCGGCGCTCCAGTCGTCTTCGCTGTAGGTCAGGCCGAGGCGGGTGTCGAGCGGTGGCATTTGTGGCAGTGCCTTGCCGTCCGTGGTGTTTTTGCCCCAGGCATACGCCAGGGTGGCGTCGGCTTTCCAGTTGGAGGTCAACTGATACGCAGCCCCCAGTTCACCGCCCATGACCCGTGCGTTGACATTCTGTGCCTGGGAAGAACCCTTGGCGTAATCGAACAGGATGTAATCGCGAATCTCCCCGGCGTAGACCGAGGCCCAGGCTTCGAGGCGCTCGGTTTTGTATTGCAGTCCCATGTCGAGCTGGGTGGTCTTTTCGGGTTTGATGGCGTCGAACGCATTCACCGAGCCCGCGGGGCCTGAGGTGGGTGAAAACAGTTCCCAGTAATCCGGGAAACGCTGTGCGTGGCCCAAACCGGCGTAGACGGTGGCCGGGCTGTCAGCGAGGTCATGTTCATAGCGCACAAAGCCGCTGGGCAGGGTATCGGCGCGGGTTTTATCGAGTGTCGGGTTGGGCTTGCTCATCATTCCCGAACCGATACGGGCGCGGAAATCCTTGGCGGACGCGCGGTCAAGGCGGGCGCCGGTAATGACGCGGTCGCGGTCAGCGGCGTACCAGGTCAATTCGCCAAAGGCCCCGTAGTTGTGGAAATCGGCATCCTTGCTCCAGTTCTGGTCCTTGTAGGTGTCGATGCCCATTCCCATGCGTTTACGGTGTTCGTTGGTCTGTGCATCGATGCCGCTGATCAACTGCAAATCTGCCCAGTGCCAGGTGGCCTTGATGCGTGCACCCAGGGTTCGGCGGTCGACGTTGGAGGCCATGGGCCCGGCCATCATGCCGGTGCCGGATGGGGTGCGCAGGGTGTAGTTGTCCATCACGTGGTCGGCGTAGTTGTAGTAAACCTGCGCTTCGACCTTGTCGAGCACTTCCCCGATGTTGGACTTCTCAAAGCGCAGGCCCAGGCTTTCGCGTTTGTACTGGCTACCGTCCATCCCGCGGCCGGCCGAACGGGCTTCGCCGTCGCCCTTGCCGGCGGTGAGCTCCAGCAGCGTGTCGGCGTCAGGGGTCCAGCCGAGGGCAACATCGCCGTTCCATTTGTCATAACGCGACGGCACCGTGTCGCCGTTGCCGTCCTTGTAATCGTCGGCGTGCGCGGTATTGCCGATCACGCGCACATAGCCCAACGGGCCACCGGCAGCGGCATCGATGGTTTTGTCGAAGCGGCCGTTTGAACCCGCTAGCAGACTGGCATTTACCCGCGTACCCAGTTCACCGAAATGTTCGGGTTGGCGATCAAACAGGATGGTGCCCGCCGAGGCGCCCGGCCCCCAGAGCACGGTTTGCGGGCCTTTGATGACCGTGAGTTGATCGTAGGTTTCCGGCGAAATGTAGGACGTCGGGGCGTCCATGCGGCCCGGACAGGCGCCGAGCATCACGCCGCCGTTGGTGAGGATGTTCAGGCGTGAGCCGAACATGCCCCGCAGCACCGGATCACCGTTGGTGCCGCCGTTGCGGATCAGGGCGAACCCGGGGATGGTTTTGAGGTAATCACCGCCATCGCTGGCGGGCACCGGCTGGCGCGGGTCTTTAGGGTTGGTGACGATGGTCAGCGGGGAGCTGGGTGCTACGGCCGTGACCACGGTCGGGCTGAGTTCACGCACGTGTCCGGCGTGCTCATCCACCGGGTCGGCCGCCTGCGCCAACGGCGCGAACAATGCGCAGCACAGCGCGCTCAGGGCAAAGGGGAAAACCGTCTGTGCCTGGGACAAACGGGAGACAGCAGTAAAACGGGACATAAACATTCCAATATTCAAGCGAGTACAACACGGCCACGCGCCTGCGGCTGTCTTGAGCAGCGCATACAGACGGGCCTGGGTGAGGTTGTTGTGTCGGTGACTAAAGGAAGGCGGGTGGGGCGCGTGAGCGGGCCCCGGGGAAGACCGGTTGCCGGGCATGGCCCAGCCGGGGGTTGGACGCCAGGTAGCGTTTGGGCGCAGGCGCATCGAACAGGTTCAGGCCGATACTGCCCGGCAGCGCAGGGCAACTGAACAGCAGCGTGCAATAGCCGCACTTTTCCCACATGGCGTGATGGTCAGCAGCCGGTTGTTGATGCTCCGCGTGCTCGCTGTGCGCCGCCATCCGCATGTCCATTGGCATCGGCATGGAGGCGTGATGGTCCATCGGCATCGCCTGGGAAATCAGCGGGCCGATGAAAATCATCAACATGGCAAACAGGCTCAGCCAACTGCCGCGTGTCTGCGACGTGGATGGCCTGGCGCGAAGGGCGCGCACGGGGCTCAAAGACCTTTGCGGTTAGTGTGCGTGCGGGGTGCCTTTGCTGGCGCCGGGAGCCTGCTTTTGCACGTTCACGTCGACCAGTACGTCGCCTGCCTTTTCAAAGTGCAGGGTCAGGGGGAAGCGCTTTCCGTCTCGCAGCAGGTTGCGGTCTTTGGGGTTGAACAGCATCACGTGGTACGCCATGGGGGCAAACGTGACAGTGCCCCCTGCCGGGATATCGACCGCGGGGACGTGCTGCATTTTCATCAGGTCGCCCTGCATGACGTGTTCGTGAATCTCTGCTTTTTCCGCAATCGGGGTGTTTGCGCTCAACAAGCGATCGGCGGTGTCGCCGGTGTTCTTGATGATGAAATACGCCGCCACGGTAGGCGCATTGGGAGGCAGCTCCTGAGACCACGGGTGAGCGATCTCCAGCGCGCCCACGGTGTATTGGTGGGCGTTGGCGAAACAGGCAGGCAACATCAGCGCCGCCGCAATCAGGGCGTGCTTGACCAGTGACAGGTTCAACATGGTTATTCTCCGAAGTGATTCAAAGCGCAAAAGGGTTGCGAGGATGAATCACGCCAGAGGCGAAGCGCGGGGGTTGAGGCTCGGCCATTGCTGGCGCGGGGTGGGGCGTTTCAGGTGATCCGGCACTTGGCTATGCCCGTGCTCGATGGCCGCGAAATAGAGCGTCGGGACATGGGACGGCAAGGCCACCAGCGGCGCCGAACCCGAGCAGCACCAGCAGTGCTGCATGGTCGAATGATCGTCGTTCTGGCTGTCGCCCGCATCAACCTTGCCCAGCGACACAGCCACCATTTTGGTGCCGGTTGAGGTGCAAAAGCTGCTCCACATGAACTGCTCGGAGGGCGCCTGACGGGCACCGCTCATCGCGCCTGCCGTCGACATGGCGAGCATGTTGAACAGCACTGCGAAGCAGGCGATCCAGGCAAATGCAAACCGTTGTCGGGACATGACGAATTCCGTGAGTGGAGCGATCAAGGGCGCTATTTAGCCTGAATGATCGGCGTAAGTAAAAAGGCCAGGTGCGGCGAAGTGTCGCCCGGCAGTGCTGGCGAACCTCAGGCCGCGCTTGCGTGGAGTTTAAGCCCAAGCGCTTTCATGACTTTCATGATTGTCGCGAACTCTGGGTTACCGCTGCTTCCAAGGGCTTTGTAGAGGCTCTCGCGGCCTAATCCAGTGTCCCGAGAGATCTGACTCATGCCTTGGGCGCGGGCAATATCGTTAAGGGCAGCACGAATCAGACTGCCGTCACCCGGATCTTCATCGAAACAGGCATCAAGGAATGCAGCCATTTCTGAAGGGTTTTTCACGCAGTCGGCAGTATCGAGACGGATAAATTGTTCGGTCATTGTTCAGTCCTCACAACTCAATGTTTTGGCTATATGTTGTGCGCGTTTTATGTCTCGCACCTGGGTTGTTTTGTCGCCGCCAATGAGCAACAGGTAAATGACTTCTCCCTTGCGGGTGCAGTAAACCCGATAGCCTGCCCGCAATGAATGCGCATTTCGTACACACGATCTCCTACAGGTTCACAGTCAACGAACTGCCCTAATCCTGCGGCTCTAATGCGTGCCAGAATGCGTGCTTGCCCACTCTTGTCTTTTAATGAGCTTAGCCATTTTGCGAATTCATGGGGGTTGCTCGAGATTGATCATGGAGCGAATCGTATCCCTCGGGATACAGCATCGCCACTGAATACACATTCACAAATATTCTTCTTGCTTCAAGACCTGAAGCACATCTCCCACCGCCCCAAACACCCGGTCAGCCTGCGCCAGCTCGGGCCGTTTGAGTATCAACACGGGCACGCCGCGTTCGCGGGCGACTTCCAGCTTGGGCTCGGTCGCGCTGCTGCCGCTGTTTTTGCTGATTAATACATCGATATGGTGTTGTTCAAACAGCTGCCGTTCGTCGTCGAGGCGGAACGGGCCACGGGCGCCGATGACGTTGCAGCGTGCGTTGCCGGGATACGGGTCCAGCGTCCGCAAGGTCCAGAATTGATCGGCGGGAATCTCATCCAAATGCCCGAGCGGTTCTTTACCCAGCGTGAACAACGGACGCTTGAAAGGTGTGAGCGCCCTGACCAGCTCGTCCCAGTCCGCCACCTCACGCCAATCGTCGCCCGGTTGCGGTTCCCAGGCCGGGCGTCGCAACGCCCAGCATTCAATGCCGCTGGCACGGGCGGCCAAGGCGGCATTGCGGCTGATTTGCGCGGCATACGGGTGGGTCGCATCCAGCAGCAAATCGATGTGCTGTTCGCGGATGTAGCGGGTCAAGCCCTCGGCGCCCCCGTAGCCGCCGACCCGGACTTCACAGGGAAGGTCGGTCGGCACACGGCCCACCCCGGCGAGGCTGTAGACGTGCTGGGGCCCAAGGGTGCGTGCAATGGCCAGCGCTTCGGTAACGCCGCCCAGCAACAATAGCCGTTTCATTCAAATGCTCCCGCATGGCCCACGATCCCGCCTTGGCGGTCGATGGCGAACACTTCAATCTGCACCTGCGCGGGCACCACGCTGCGGGCAAAATTCAGCGCGTGCTGACACACGGCATCGCCCAATGCGATACCGGCGGCACTGGCCATTGCCAACGCTTGTTGGCTGGTATTGGCTTGGCGAATGGCTGTTTGCAGTTCGGCGTCAGCTCCAATGGCGGCGGCCCAGTCAGCCAGTTGCGGCAGGTCGATGCTGGAGTGACGACTGTGCAAATCCATGTGCCCGGCGGCCAGTTTGCTGATCTTGCCGAAGCCGCCGCACAGGCTCAATTTATCCACAGGGACTTTGCGCAGATGCTTGAGCACTGCACCGACGAAGTCGCCCATTTCGATCAGCGCGATCTCCGGCAGGTTATACACGCGGCGCATGGTGTCTTCGCTGGCATTGCCGGTGCAGGCGGCAATGTGCAGGTAACCGTTGGTCTTGGCGACGTCGATGCCCTGATGGATCGAGGCAATGTACGCCGCGCAAGAGAACGGTCGCACGATGCCGCTGGTGCCCAGAATCGACAGTCCGCCAAGAATACCCAGCCGCGGATTCATGGTTTTCAGTGCCAGTTTTTCGCCATCGCGAACGTTGACAGTCACTTCAAACCCCCCGGCGTAATCGCATTCACGGGCCAGTTGCAGTAAATGATCAGTGATCATTTTGCGCGGCACCGGGTTGATCGCCGGTTCGCCCACCGCCAGCACCAGCCCGGGACGGGTAACGGTCCCCACGCCCTGGCCAGCCACGAAGACAATGCTCGCCTCGGGGATCAGGCGCACCTGCGAGTACAGCAGCGCGCCATGGGTCACGTCCGGGTCGTCGCCGGCGTCCTTCAGGGTGCCGGCTTCGGCGCCCGCGGCCAGCAGGCGACAAAACTCCAGGCGCATCGTCACCACCTTGCCCTTGGGCAACGTAATTTCAACGGCGTCATGGCTCACGCCGCTCAGCAACAGGCGGGCGGCAGCCAGGCTGGTGGCCGTCGCGCAACTGCCTGTGGTCAGGCCGCTGCGCAGCGGCGCGGGTTGTTCAGCGGTCTCGTCACGCATCAAGGGGTTTAGTCACGTCTAACAGGGTGATGGGCAGCGCTTGGCGCCAAGTATCGAACTCTCCCAGTGGCCGGGCGTGAGCAACGTGCAGGCGGGTCAGTTCCCCGCCATGCAGTGCGCGCCAGTTCATCAGGTGCAGTTCGCTTTGCAGGGTGACGGCATTGGCCACCAAACGGCCGCCGGGCTTGAGTTGCTGCCAGCACGTGTCGAGCACACCTTCACGGGTGACGCCACCGCCAATGAAAATCGCGTCCGGGCGTTCGAGCCCTGCCAACGCCTGCGGGGCCTTGCCCCGGATCACGTGCAGACCGGGCACGCCCAGTGCGTCACGGTTCTGTTCGATTAAGTGCTGACGGCCTTCATCCGCTTCGATCGCCAGCGCCCGGCAGCTCGGGTAGCTGCGCATCCATTCGATGCCAATCGAACCGCTGCCTGCGCCTACGTCCCACAACAGTTGGCCGGGCAGCGGAGCGAGACGCGCAAGGGTCATGGCGCGCACATCGCGTTTGGTCAACTGACCGTCATGCTTGAACGCGCTGTCGGGCAGCCCGCCGATGCGCGATAACGGGTGCGCGTCGTTAGAGGCAATGCAGTCGATAGCAATCAGATTCAACGCGGCACTGTCGCCAGCGCGCCAGTCATCGGCGTTCGCTTCGATGCACCGCTCAGTCGGGCCGCCGAGGTGTTCCAGGACATGCATTCGGCTCGGGCCAAAGCCGCGTTCGCGCAACAGCGCTGCGACCAGCGCAGGGCTGCTGCCGTCATTGCTCAGCACCATCAGGCGTACGCCACTGTGCACGTGGGCATTGAGCGCCGCGACGGGACGGGCCACAACCGACAGGGTTACGACGTCCTGCAGCGCCCAACCCAGTCGCGCCGCCGCCAGTGAGAAGGACGACGGTGACGGCAGCACGTGCATTTCGTCGCCCGGAATGACACGCGCCAGACTTGCGCCCACGCCAAACAGCATCGGGTCGCCGCTGGCCAGCACGCATACGGGTTCACCACGTAACGCCAGTACCGGCGCCAGCGAAAAGGGGCTGGGCCACGCCAGGCGTTCAGCGCCGATACACGCGGGCAGTAAATCCAGCTGGCGCTGCCCGCCGAACACCCGGGCAGCGCTCAACAGCGCGCGCCGGGCCGTTTTGCCCAGACCGCTGAAGCCGTCTTCACCTATTCCCACAACTGTTAGCCAGGGCGACATGCCAATCCTCTTGTTGAACACCGATGTAAGCGTCTGCCCACAGGCAGAGACGGTGCGCATGATAGCGCGCCTTGCGCGTGCCAGTGAGGGTGCCTGCGCACGGGCCTGGTGCCTTAACTATGTAGCGCCAGGGGGTGTAACGGGCACGGTAGCGTTCGAACCCTTTGCGGGACGCGATATGCGGCCCGGCAACCGTCAGGAGTTCCCGTGACCGTTAATGTGCCCCCGTTTCATTCAGCGCAGGCCTTGCAGGCCCTGTACAGAAGCCGTCTTGACGCGGCGCAGGCATCCGGTGCCATCAGCTCGTTTGAGCATGACTGGCTGAGTAAAGCGTTGAGTTACCTGCCAGTCGGCCCGGTTGGCCCATTGCCTGTACGCGCCAACAGTGTGTTTTTGAGTCGAAACCAATCCCGGCCGGTTCAGTGGGCTGGGGCATTGCTGCTCGCGCAAGCCCTTACAGACCCCACGCCACTGTTTTTGCTGACCCCCTTGGGCGCGCTTCAAACGTTCACGGACCTCGACGCGCTGCGAGACGCGCTTGAGCGTCAACTGGACGATCCCGCGCACCGAGAGGCCGTGCTGAGATTCTGCCCCGTGGATGTGCGGCCGCTCTTGAGCCTGGCGGGAGACCTGACCCTCAGAACCCGGGAGGTGCCCGCGCCGTTCGTGGCGCACATCAGCGAGGCGCTACGTATTTTTTTGAGCAGCAGTCAGGCAGATACCCTTGAGCGGTTATTGGCTACGCCCACCCTGCGGGCGTTGGTGGATGCCCAGTTACAGATTCATCTAGAGCGCGCATTTGCGGGGCAACCGGTGAATGCTCACAACGTCCACCGGTTCGTCACACCTAATGGCGAGCAACAGCCCGAACTCAGCACCACCTTGAGCAGTGCTGCGCTGGAGCTTTTTATCAGTGGCCCGCAGACCACGGGGCATGCCTACACCTACACCGGGCCTTTTACGCGCCTGCCGCATGAGAGTGACGCAGACCTTGATAAGCGATTCGCTCGCGTGCTCACCTCAGCCACGGAGCACTTAATCCCTCACATGAGCGAGGCGCTTTCAGTTTTTTGGGATCAACCGGCAGGGGCGCAGCCGAGCCCGCATACCTATTGTGCGGCGCGGTTGGGCGACCATTTCTTTCAGCAGTTATTACAGGCCCGCCATCGTCCTGAGATGTCATCGGACGCTTTTCACGCGTTGCAGCAACTGCTTGCAGCCCGGCATGACGTGACAACGATCAGTGCGGCGCGCTTGCTGGTGTATGAGGCCAAAGGCCCGGAGGTCGAGCTCGCAGGTTTGATGTGCTTCTATTTTCCGGGGCAGAGCAACGGGGTGTGGTTGTTTGGAGCCTCGACCGGGCTGGTAAAGATCTCGTCCCGGGCCCGGCTTTCCAGTTATGTGCTGAGCAAACTGAGAAGCCCCACAGCCTTCGACGCCATTGCGCGCTATGCCCCTCAGGATCAGCATCCGCTGCTAGCCGGGATGGTCGCCCCCATGCTACGGGTCGAGAACGTCGTGGGCAGCGTGTTTGATGATTGCATCCATGCGGTGCGCGCCAGGCAGATCCGCGATTTTGTCTATCTGACGGGGCAGTACCAGGCCCGCCGTCTGACACTGGCGGCAGTGGACCATGCACTCGACGTGCGTGAGCTGATTGACCCACAGTTACTGAAACTCAACAGCCATGGGCGTTGGGACAGCCGATTTTTGCCAGGCAGCAATGGGCTGCCGTTAGCCCTGAACGAAAATGGGTTGTCCGACGTGTTGAGCCTCAAACTGCCCAAAACCCAAGCCCAGAGAGACGCATTACTCAAGCACTGGCCGACTCCGCGCATGCTTGCCCGGCATTTATTGGCAGAGGTATTGAATGAAGGCGGTCAACGCTTCGTCAATGTGGCTGAGGTGTGGGTGCACGTCTTCGACGTGGATGCGGCTGTGTTGACGCGTGTGCCGATACGTATGCTGACCCTGGTCGACGCCCTGCTTGAACGGGTCACCGGTCGCAACCCGTTACCGCACAATCCGGCATTCATTGAAGGCGGTCTCAGGTCTTCACGTGATGAGGCGATCAAGCCGCTTCGGCGCCTGAGCGGGACCAAACTGCTGACCTTGCTCGACGCGCTTGCCAAAGGCTTCGAGCAGGCATACACGCAACATCTGTCGGCGTTCTTTTACACAGCTTCTACCTCGCAACCTTCAGATACGCTTGCCCAGCATCTGGCGACCTTGCGGCACGTCATGTTGCGCGCCGATATGCGATTGATGTTGAGGGGCAACCACCTTGAGGCCGATGACAA
The DNA here is from genome assembly GCF_012985745.1 of Pseudomonas sp. WS 5078. Lineage (NCBI taxonomy): Bacteria > Pseudomonadati > Pseudomonadota > Gammaproteobacteria > Pseudomonadales > Pseudomonadaceae > Pseudomonas > Pseudomonas sp. WS 5078. Next base: position 197,272 of record NZ_JAAQWX010000005.1, read on the forward strand.
GCGCGTCATCACGACGGTATTAACCTACCCGGTCAGTACTCACCGGCCGGCCCTCAACCAGTTTGTACCGGACGTATTCGCCGTTTTTCTGGACATGGGCGGGGGGCTGGACGCTATCAGCGTCTGCAACTGTGTGTTGATAACCGAGCGTGGCGGGCAGGAATCAAGTACCGCCGGGCGAGCGATACTCTGGACACCGGTGTCGGGCTTTGAACGTTTTGCGACAGTGGATCAATGCAAGGCTCACCTTGAGGCGCTGCTACTCGACAAAAGCCTGCGCCAAGACGTGTTGGCCAATGTTCGGTGCGATGTCCAATCACTGATCTGCGCCCACCTGGACAGGCGCAGCGATTGGGCGGTGGAGGGGCAGAATCAATGGGTCTACTTTGAGCGTATCGAAGACGATTTTGTCTATGAGTGTCAGGTTGCGGCGATCAACAAAGTAGTGGTGGACGCTCATTACGTGTGCCGACAAGCCCGTGAAGTCCCGTTAACGGCGCAAAGTTTCGAAAACCTCAGTCGCAGCCTTTTGCTTGAAGAACATGCGGGTCTTCATTTTGAGCGCCACCGTGAAGTGGCCGCGACGCAGCAATTTGAAAGCGCGTTGCCATCCTGGTTAAAAAACGCTTCCCGAGCCGATCAACTGGCGTACGCCAACGTGCTGCAACGCTATCAATTCGCAGTACAAGACAAGGGGTCTTATCTCCACGGCATCCCTGACATCGAGGCCTATGCGCGCGAGGCGGTGAGGGCGCAATTGGCGTTGGATTTTCCCGATCAGGTCCTGGAGCCGGACGCCATTGAAGTGGTGCTCGACACGTATGTGCCCGCGCCGGTTGCTGTGGGCACCACCCCGTCCTTTCTGGCTGCAGCGACGACGCGCGAAATCCAGTCACTCACCCGCTTTGCACTGAACGGCTTCAACCGGCTTGAAGGCGGCGCCATGCTTTTGCGTGCGCTCGATGAAAGTACCTTACCCCTGGGGCTGGACCCGCGTTATGCCAAACGGCTGGTGCGCAAACTGGACATTGGCCGTCACTACCAGGCGCTGCTTAACAGCAGCCTGGCGCCAGAAAAACAGGGCTCGGCCCGACGACAACAGCAGTTTGCCGAACAATTGTTGCTGCAAGTGCTGGAGCAAGGGTTGAGAGAAAAACTGGACGGCGCGCTTTCGGCCAACGCATATGCCTGCCTCAAGCATGTGATTGAACGTCCTGACGGCCTGGCCCGTAATCCGCTTAACGGCGTTTCGCTGATCATCAGGCCCCTGGAGCTGGTGGCTGAAAGTGGTCGCGAACCGGATTTGGCGACAGGTATGTATGTGCTGGGGCCACAGTCAGGCGATACGGGCCCGCACCTGTTGTGGACGATGTACAGCGAGCATTTTTCCCTGAAGGAATACGCCAGTGAAGGTCAGCTGCTGGCAGATCTGTACACCCGCGAATCCCTGCAAACCCTGGTGTTGCAACGCTTGCCGGCCTTCGAACGCAAAACCTACGCACATGGCGGTTTTGTCGAGCCGCACTTGCCGCACTTTCAAGATTCAATATTGCTCAACGGCTGGCAAACCCCGGCCCCGGTAGCGCTGGCCAACCGGCCCATCCTGGGCAATCTGTTCGCGACCCTGTACCGCGATAACTACCGGCTGTTGCTGGACATGGCGGCCCAGCAATCCAAAACCACAGCCCAGGTCGATTGGGAGTCCTTCAAGTACGCGTTGACGCTGGTGGTTAACACGGCCGCGATGTTTGCCCCCGGAAAACTGAGCCTGCCCATTGTGGTCTGGCAGGGGCTGGGCCTGCTGCGCGAAGGCGTCAGTGCAGCCAGGCAGGGCAGGTGGGCGGAGTCTGTCAGCGAGTTCGCCATGTCGCTGGTTCTGCTGGCGACGACCCGCCGAGCCTGGCACTCAGTGATTCGCTCGGTTGACGCCGTTTCGGCGCACGACCTGGAACCTTTCCCTGCTGCAATACCGCGCTCCGATGTGCAGTTTCAAGGTTCGGCCTCTGGATTGGCCTCACTGCGTGCCAACCAGGTGGCGCTGGTGGACTTGACGTTTGACGCGCAGACCCGGATTTACAGCGATCCGCCATCCGGTCTCCATTACATACAGCTGAGTGGGCAGGTGTACCGCGTACTGGCATGGCGCAATCGCTGGCGACTCTATTTGGACGATGTGCGAGAGGGCCCGCTGATCAAGCTCAATACAGATCAACAGTGGGAGATCGATGTGAATGAGCCGCTGTTGGGGGGCGGCCCCGTCGCTTCGACGATGAGCGGGTACGGAACATTAGCGGCTAACGCCCTGACCTATGAGATTCAGGCAATCGGCATGGACAGCATCCAGCGGCGCTTCCCGGATAAGGCATTGAGCATCCGTAAAGCGCATGAGTTGGCTACCACGTATTTGCAGCGTACTACTCAAGCGCTGCATGACTTGCATGCCCCCGGCAGTGCGAACAGAAGGAATCGGGAGTTTTTGCAACATTTCTTCGACCTGGACGCATTGGGGCCTGCTCACCTTGAGCGCGTTCAGTCTGGTGTGGATGCGCTGCTGGCGCGCCTCCTTCACCCCGACCTGTCGCCCGCGACTTCGCCAAAATATGTGGTGTGCCGCTCGCGATTCAACTCAACGGCTTCGGCGTTTGTGAACCGTGCTGACAGTTCAAGGCGGATCTACCTGACCGATGAGTTCTTTTCCACCCTGTTCGAGCAGCCCTATGCGCTGACTCATCCGTATTTAAAAGCCGCGTCGCCACCCTTTCCGGTGAGTCAGCAAATGCGCGCCTCATTTTTGCTGCACGAGCTTACCCATGAGGTTCTGGAAACAGAGGACATTCATTATTTGAACCCCGGGTTTCCGTATCTGGACTTGATAGACACCGATCTGCCGTTTGGCCGCTACCTTCAGGATCTGATAGTCGAGATTCAGAAAATCCATTCTCCGCACGTCCCAACCGAGAACCTTTTTCAGGAACTCAACCCCGAAACCATGGGGTGGAAAGACATCCCCAATGGCACCGCCAAAAGTCGTCTCCTGGAGATTGCGGGTGTGAGCACGCTGGACCAGGCACGTTTGGTCTTTAGAAATGACTCGATCAAACGTGTAGAACTGATGCTGGCCAATGCCGATTCGCTGGTGCTGTTGATTGTTCATTTGGGGCGCCTTTACCCGGTCTTGTCATAGGCCGTGGGTGCCGGGCAAGTGAACGGCACGGGCATTCCGTCCGGCAAGCTTTTCATGCGCCGGTCCAAAGCAGGCATAATGCGCGACCCGCAATAGCGCATTGCCTGCTCTGGATTGATCCTTGACCTTGCCACCTGAGTTCCCTGTCACGACGCCTGTGCGCCCTTCGGGTTGCCCGGGGCTATTGCGCATTGTCCAGGCGATGGATGGCGGAATTTGTCGCGTCAAACTCGCAGGCGGATTAATCACCGCATCACAAGCGCTAGCCGTGGCTGACGTGGCGCAGCGGTATGCCAGCGGGGTTATCGAAGCGACCAATCGCAGCAACCTGCAAATTCGGGGTGTGGGGCCGGCGCATGCAGCGCTGATTAAACCACTGCTGGACGCGGGCTTAGGGCCGGCGAACGCCGCCAGTGACGACGTGCGCAACCTGATGCTCAGCCCCGCAGCGGGGATTGATCCGCAACAGGTGGTCGACACGTGGCCCTTGGCGCGTCAGGTTCTCGCCAGCCTAGAAAGCACACCGCGCTATGCCGAATTGTCGGCCAAATTTGCCGTGCAACTGGACGGCGGCGAAGCGCTGGCGATGCTGGAACATCATCACGACCTGTGGTTATCGGCTTATGAATGCGAGGGCCAGCGCCTGTTGGCCTTCGGCCTTGCGGGCAGCCCGGCGCAGGATGCAGCGTTGGGCTGCGTGCCTGTCGAACAGGGGCATGAGCTGGTGATGGCCGTCCTGTCGTTGTTTCTCGATGTAGCGCGTCCCGAGCAAACACGCATGCGCCACCTGTTCAAGGAGCGGGCGGTTATAGACTTTGTCGAGCAACTGGCGCAGCGAATCAGCGTGGCAATCGTCCCTGCACACACGTGGCATCGTGAGGCCAGGGGCGGGCAATCGCCCATCGGCTGTTATCCACAGCGTGAGCCGAACCGGGTTTACGTAGGGGCCGCCCCGGCGTTGGGTCGACTCGATGCCGCCATGCTCAGCGGGCTAGCGAGGATTGCCACTCGCTATGGCGACGGCACGTTGCGATTTACCCCGTGGCAAAGCGTAATCGTCCCAAATGTGCGCACCGATCAAGGGGCGCTGGTCACTCAAGCGCTGCAAACACTGGGTTTGCTGTGCGATGCGCACACCCCGCTGACGCAACTGATTGCCTGCACCGGCTCCAGTGCTTGCGCCAAAGGGCTGGCCGATACCAAGCAGGATGCGCGTCGTCTCGCACGCTTGATGGCTGTGCCACAGAGCATTCACCTGACGGGCTGCCAACGCTCTTGCGCGGCGGCCCATGTGGTCCCGGTCACGTTGCTGGCCGTGGCGCCCGGTCATTACGACCTCTATTTACGTGACCCGCAGCACGCCGGATTCGGTGTGCTGCGTGAGCGCAACCTTACTATTGAAGCGGCGGGCGCCTGGCTTGAAGCCCGCCAACGGAGCAACACCCATGATTGATTACATCCGCGACGGTCAAGAGATCTATCGCAACTCGTTCGCCATCATTCGTGCCGAGGCCAACCTCGACAACATCCCGGCGGACCTTGAAAAACTGGCCGTGCGGGTGATTCATGCGTGCGGCATGGTCGATGCCGTCGACGACCTGCGCTTCTCACCGGGTGCGGGCAAGGCCGGGCGCGACGCGCTGGCCGCCGGTGCACCGATTTTGTGTGATGCGCGCATGGTGCTTGAAGGCGTGACCCGCACGCGTTTGCCGGCCCACAACAAAGTGATTTGCACGCTCAAGGAAGAGGGTGTTGCCGAGATGGCGCTGGAGAAGGGCAACACCCGCTCAGCTGTCGCCCTTGAGCTATGGCGTCCCTACCTCGAAGGCAGCGTTGTAGTGATCGGCAACGCGCCGACCGCCCTGTTTTATCTGCTTGAGATGATCGACGCAGGTGCGCCCAAACCGGCGCTGATCCTGGGCTTCCCGGTGGGCTTTGTCGGCGCCGCCGAATCCAAGGCCATGCTCGCCGCGGACAGCCGTGGCGTACCGTTTGTAATCATGCAAGGCCGTCGTGGTGGCAGTGCAATGGCAGCGGCAGCAGTTAATGCCTTAGCGACGGAGATCGAGTGATGGTGCAACCAGGACGTTTGATCGGACTGGGCGTAGGGCCCGGTGATCCTGAGCTGATTACGGTCAAGGCGTTGCGCCTGCTGCGCGAGTCGCCCGTGGTGGCGTATTTCGTTGCCAAAGGTAAAAAAGGCAACGCGTTTGGCATTATCGAAGCGCACTTGCAAGGTGCGCAAACGCTGATGCCATTGGTGTACCCGGTGACCACTGAAGCCTTACCGGCGCCGTTGTCGTACGAACAAGTGATTAGCGATTTTTACGATCACGCTGCGGTTGAGGTGGCGCAGCATCTGCAAGCAGGGCGTGATGTGGCGGTGATCTGCGAAGGCGACCCGTTCTTTTACGGCTCATATATGTATCTGCATGACCGACTGGCGCAACAATTTGAGGCTGAAGTCGTGCCCGGTGTTTGCTCGATGCTGGGCGGCGCGTCGGTGCTGGGCGTGCCGCTGGTGTACCGCAATCAGAGCCTGTCAGTGCTCTCGGGGGTACTGCCTCATGAAGAACTCAAGCGTCGTCTGGCGGATGCTGATGCTGCGGTCATCATGAAGCTGGGGCGAAATTTCCATAAGGTGCGTGAAGTATTGAGCGAGCTTGGCCTGGCCGAGCGCGCGTTGTATGTGGAACGCGCCACCATGAGCAATCAGAAAATCGTCCCGTTCAATGACGTGGACCCGATGTCATCGCCGTATTTCTCGCTGATTATCGTGCCCGGCGAACGGTGGCAAGGATGAACCGCCCAGCTGCGGCCATTGTGATCCTTGGCAATGGCAGCCTCGCGACTGCCCGGCGTATCCAGCAACTGTACCCGAGTTCGCTGATTCATGGTTTGGCCGAGCGGGTTGATGGCGCGGACCGGGTATACAGCGACTTTGGCGCCAACCTGCGTCAGTTGTACCAACAGGACACGCCCATCATTGCCCTGTGTGCGGCGGGCATTGTGATTCGCACGCTCGCGCCGTTGTTGTTGGAGAAAGGCGCAGAGCCGCCGGTGCTGGCGGTGGCAGAAGATGCCAGCGCCGTGGTCCCCTTGTTGGGTGGCCTGAGCGGTGTGAACGATCTGGCTCGGGAAATCGCTGCCGGGCTGGGCATTGCACCGGCGATTACGACCAGCGGAGAACTGCGGTTTGGCACCTGCCTGCTAAACCCGCCGAGCGGCTATGCCTTGGGTGATCTGGAGCTGGGCAAGCGCTTTGTGTCAGACCTGCTGGCCGGGGAATCCGTGCGCATCGAAGGGGACGCGCCCTGGTTGGACAGTGCGCAACTGCCCCAACACCGAGACGCGCGTCTGGCGATTCATGTGGGCAGCGAAGCGCGCGAGCCTGTGGCGGACGAGTTGCGGATTTACCCGCGCAATGTGCTGGTGAAAGTCAACGCCGTGGTGTCAGCGCAAACCGTTGGCGACGTGCTGCGCGAAGCGAAGGTCGCTTGGCAATCCCTGGCGTGCGTCGTGGCCGACGAATCCCTGATGGCTGACACCCAACTGCGTGAAGTGGCCACTGAACTGGGTGTGCCGCTACGTTTTGCAACTGACGATGATGAGTTTGCCGAGCAGTCAGTTGCCTGGGGTGAGCCTGTGAATGCTGTGACCGTGGGGGTGGCGCCCGCGCCACTGGTCATTGAGCGACTGGGACGTGCGCGTGGACGCCTGGCCGTCATCGGGTTGGGGCCAGGCGCTGCCGAGCTGATGGTGCCCGCCGTCAAGGCCGAGCTGGAACGGGCCAACGACGTGTTGGGCTATGAAACTTATGTGCGCATGGCCGGGCCGTTCCGTGACGATCAAGTGATGCACTGCACCGACAACCGCGAAGAAATGCAGCGAGCCCGGCATGCCTTTGAGCTGGCGGCCCAAGGGCGCTCAGTGGTGGTGGTGTCGTCTGGTGATCCTGGTGTGTTTGCCATGGCAGCAGCCGTACTGGAAGCGCTGCACGAGTCCAACAATCCGCTCTGGCACAGCGTTGACCTGGAAATCCTGCCGGGCGTGTCGGCCTCGCTGGCGACGGCGGCGCAGGCTGGAGCGCCATTGGGGCATGACTTCTGCGTGATGTCGCTCTCGGACAACCTCAAGCCATGGGCCATCATCGAAAAACGTCTGGACCTGGCGGCCGAGGCGGATCTGGCGCTGGCGTTCTATAACCCGATTTCCCGCTCACGCCCCTGGCAGCTAGGTGTGGCACTGGACATCGTCGCCCGTCATCGTCTGCCTGCGACGCCGGTCGTCTTGGGTCGCGATATCGGCCGTCCGGGCCAGACGCTACGTGTCACGACCCTTGGCGCGTTGACCCCTGATCAGGTGGACATGCGCACCATGGTCATCATTGGTTCGTCGACGACATGCGCATTCCGTCGTGCTGACGGACTGGAATGGGTCTACACGCCGCGTTGGTATGGGCAAAAGCCCTGACGTACTGAATAAATGGCCTCTTTAATGAGGCCATTTTTTTATAAACGGTAATGTTTGGCCATCCTGATGCCTTAACACTGTCGGAATATTCGTCAGTGTGCGTCAAATAAGTCTATGAGGCTTACTGGTTTTTATTAGTTTGGCAGTGTGAATAACTCTTATGCTGGCTATATAAAGTTTGATTCAGGTGGAGTGCGTGGCAAAAGCACGTGTGCGAAGGGGGAGAAGTCGATTAAGTTAGCTGTAATGAACGCGATTTAAGCGTCATTGCTTCTAATGCGAAGGAATCGGTTGACGGGCAGGCCATTGGAACGTGTTCAGGGCGTTGGTTCGGCTCTGTACGAAAAGTAATGTCACAAACACGGCATCGCACAAACCGTTGAGCATCAATCGACCATCGGCTCTCGTGCGCCCGCCACGGCGAGGTTGTTCGACTATATCCGCAACCAAATCCCAGGGTACATCAAGGTAGTCGGGGCGACTCTCCAGTCCAGTCTGATAAGTGCTGTCTTATTGTTCTGTTCAGGGATGAACGTCGGATGGAGTTGATCGGGGTGGGAAGCAGAGTTTTAGTAATGCGTGTTTCTGTAATATTAAGTATGGAACCCTTTTTTGTATTGTAGAAAAAGCAGGCTATGTTTTATTTAACGGGTCGGGAAGGCTCGCTAAATAAAATTAAATGGAGTGATTGTATGATTATTAGTGAAGGCGTTGCTGTCACAGACCAAGAAGCCGAACAGTTTTTTAATGCATTGCCAGTCAAGCAAAAAATGCAGTTTTTAACGACGCCTGAATCGCCAAACGTGGCAGGCGAAGCAAAAGAAGAAACTGCACTGGTCGGGAAGGAAACGCCAATCGTTATTGCATTTGCTGATGGTGTGGCGCTTGAGAAGCGTGAGGCGGTTATGAATATTGCCCAGCTCGCTGAATCTCATGCCGATACAAAAGCAAACCGTAAAACCAATGCCCTGGCATGGTACGAGGCTTACCATGAAGCAATGAAGCATTGTGGTTGGACCTTCACGAATTATATATACACCACCCATGATACGAAGAATGTCAATGTCACCATGGACAGTCTCGTTTTGGAAATAGTTGCTATGGCTGCAGGGGCGAATGCCGCAGCGATCGTTCCTTTACTGGGTAAAGTCTTCGATAGAATCAAAAAAGATAATGCCATCATCACATTGTTTGATAACAACAGTAAGGGCAGTAGCGTAGGCAGTTGTCAGATCATGCCGTGCATGGAGTCTGAGGGCGGTATTGCAGTGACTGTCCTGGCCGGTCTGGAATGTACTTTTAACTCCTCCGAAGGCGGTGCCTGGTTCTGGAAGTGGAAGGCTTCGAGTCTGAGTGTTCAAAAAGCGGCGACTCAGATGAACCTGAACTTTGAATCGTATAAGCGCCGTGAGCACCATATACTCGGTCAGCTGGATAAGTCTTCTGATGAGTTTTTTGCAAAAATAAATATGAAATAATTCGTCAGCGGGGCGGCATTTTATAGTGTCGCCTCGTTCATTAGCGCTTTGTCCGAATAGGGGGCTACATGGAGTACAAGCTCAAAGTCGTATCAGGGCAGTTAATTTTTTTACCGGATAACTTACCTGTACCGTTTGAAAGTGATCTTGCCTGTTCGCAATTGTTTATGCAGTTTTACGCGGACGGTAGAGCTGACAGATTTTCTTCGCTCGGCAGCTGGGATCAACGTATTGGTGAGGCGCGCGTACAGACGAAGTGGATAACAACGCTTTCGCAGAATGTTGATGTAAAGCCAAGTGAGGATGCTTTTTTTGACGTGCTCTCTGTGGTATCAGAGCTAATTAATCACGCGCACGCTATTAACTCCGGGGTTTCACTGGAGCTGCTGCGCGATGGGCTAAAGGCTTTAATGTGTGACGCGCGGGCGCAGAAAGTGTTTTTTGATTCAGTATTCAAGCGTTCTGTCTCTGATCTGACACCGAATGATCAAGGTTCTTTAAATGTTTCTTTCCTGCTCAGTGTGCTCAATCCTCATAATCAGTTGTTAACGGTTCAGGTTCGTATGAGCGTTCATGGGGATCCGGGCGCAAGTATTTTTATTCGGCCCTTAGAGGGAAAAGAACTGATTGGCACGCCCTCGCTGACGGTATCAAGTGCTGAGTTGAATGCGCGTATGTACGAAAAGGTCAGAGGTAATATAAATGCTTTTGTGAAAGATGTAGCAGCCGATCAGATTGTCGACGTGGCGATTAATTAAAGTATCGGGCTGTTTAATCAAGTAGATACCCCCTCTACCCCGCGCAACGAATAGGGATGGAACAGAAATGTGATTTGCCGAGCCCGGCGGGTTTGCGCGGCAACTTATTTAAAGCACACGTGCTGCAAAGGAACATACTGAATGAGTAATCGCGTCGTTATGGTCGGTGGTAGTCTTCTTTCATTTGTTGACGGATTTTCGCCCCAAGAACAACAGGATATTATGGACAGCCTTGCACTTGCTCAATACAGTGCAGACAAGAACGTAAAGCCGAACAGTCCTCTTACGGACTGGTTCGACTTGTTCTGTGATAGCTTGCTGGATGTTGGGTGGGAGGTCGATGAAGAGGTACTATCCCTCGGTCCGAAGAAGGAGGGCGTATTTTTTAGTCTTGAAGAGGCTGTTTTAGCAGGTCTTACACATGTTGAGCAAGCATCACTTCACGCTGCACTTAAACATTCTATTGAGGCGTTGAAGCTGGATGAGGCTTCTCAAGAAATGTTTGAAAGCCGTAATCGCAAGCACTTAATGTCTCATTACCAGTTTGTTCCTTGCGAGCCTCGAAACGAATTCGGGAGTTATATGTTCGTAAGTGGGATGAGGGTTACAACGCACTTCGAACTCGATAATATTTTTTTCAACAATAAAAAAATTAAGACGGATGCTGCTTTGGATGTACAAACAGCCTCGGGAGGATTTTATTTGAAGACTGAAGACTATGACCCATACCGGGAAACTGTTCTGCAAAAGTTGAGTGAAATTGGCGATGACTTTTTTAGAAACCTGAAGCATTAAGGCGTCAGCTACGTTGTGCAGAGCAATGAGTAAGCGCTCAAGGCACCAGATACCCTTTAACCCCGGTAAAGATGATCTGTGCTGCGAGCGCGCATACGAATAGACCCATCAAACGGCTGACAATCTGCAGCCCCTGTTCCCCCAGAATGCGTTCAATCCGGTTAGACAGATACAGCACGATTCCGACTGTGAGGCTGGCCAGCGCGATGCTGGTAATTGCCATGAGTTTGTCGTCCCAGTGCGGCTGGGTAATCCCCATCACCAATAATGCACCGATCGTCCCCGGGCCGACCGTCAATGGAATGGTGAGTGGAACGATGGTGACGTCCTGCTGCACGTTGTCTGTCTGCACTGCCGACTTGCCTTGAGCCATGCCCAGTGCCGAGATGAACAGCACACTGCCGGCGCCGATGCGGAACGCATCAACCGTGATCCCGAAGACGTTGAATATCGTGCGCCCGAACAGGTACAGCAACACGCTGGAGATCAGGGTTGCCAGAGCGACTTTCCAGGCCAGACGGCGACGTTCCTTGTTCGAGTAACCCCGCGTCAGGCTGATAAAGCACGACAGCACGAAGAACGGGCTGTAGAGCACCAGCATCTTCAAATACACACTGAACAGTATATGGAGCATGGTATGGGCTCACATCGAGGGAAGGCGCCGAAAGTCTATCAGGCGGTTGGAAATCTGTCGGCAAACTCACCCTTAATGTAGCGAGGGCGATTGTTCCTGAGATTGACGCAGCTCACGTTGTGCAACCCAATATTCGACCAGTTCGCGCAGTTGCGAAAGTTCCACCGGTTTGGCCATGTGACCGTCCATGCCAGCCTGACGGGCGCGATCTTTATGTTCGGTCAGGATGTGAGCGGTCAATGCCACAACGGGCGTGCGTACCCGTTGGTTGCTGACTTCCCACGCCCGCAATTGTTCAGTGGCCGAGAAGCCATCCAGCACCGGCATTTCGCAATCCATGAGCACCAGATCATAGCGTTCGGCCTTCATGGCTTTCAGTGCCTCGGCGCCATTGCAGGCAGTGTCGGGTTGCAAATTGAGTTTGCCGAGCATGCCGCGAATCACTTTGGTGGAAATGTTGTTGTCCTCAGCCACCAGGATCCGGAAGTCACTTGGAACGGTGGTGGGCGACGTGGGCTTGCCCGGCACGGGTTTACTGAGGGCCTGACCTTTATTGCGTTGGCTGAGCTCATCGGCCAACGTTGTTTTCAGGGTGTAACCGGCCACTGGTTTTGCCAGGATGCGTTTGATCCCGCAGTTTCGCGCAATGATTTTGCTCGGCGCATTACTGATGCCTGTGAGCATGACCAGCAGAATGTCGTGATTGAGGCTCGGGTCTTCCTTGATCTTGGCCGCCAACTGCATTCCCGTCATGCCCGGCATGTTCTGGTCGAGCAAGACGATATCGAAATAGTCACGCAAGTGAGCCTTGGTCCGCAGCAGTGCCAGGGCTTCTTTGCCAGACGCTGCGGCATTGACGTTCAAACCCCAAGCGGTGCATTGCTGCACCAATACTTTGCGGCAGGTGTCGTTGTCGTCGACCACCAGCACGCGTGCGCCCTTGAGCGGGCTGTCGAGGTCCGAGGTCTGGTGTTCCAGGTGCTGAGGGTCCAGCGGCAAGGTCATCCACAGGCTGCTGCCTTTGCTCTGGCCGGGTTTGATGCCGAACTCGCCGCCCATCAGCATGATCAATTGCCGTGCAATCACCAGCCCCAGATGCCCGCCAAGACGTGTGGCGGCGAGGAAGTTCTTGCTGTGTAACTCCGCGTGCAGCAGGGCGTCGCGTTCCTGCTCATCCATGGGCTGGCCAGAATCTTGAACGGTGATGCGCAGGCGTGGCGGGTCGCTTCGTTCTTCGAGTGCCAAAACGATGAGGATTTCGCCTTCGTCGGTCTTCTTTAGCGCGCTTTCGAGCAGGCTCAGTAACGTCTGGCGCAAGCGGGTAGGGTCGCCGCTGATGACACGCGGCACTTGCGGCTGAATAAAACTGATGAGTTCAACGTTCTGCTGCTCAGCTTTGGTGCGGAAAATGCTCAGGCAGTCATCAATCAGGGCATTGAGGTCAAACTGCACGTCATCCAGCTCGATTTGCCCGGACTCCAGCTTGGAGATGTCGAGGATCTCGTTAATCAGCGTCAGCAGCTCGTTGCCAGCGCTGTGAATGGTTTGCACGTAGTCCCGCTGTTTGACGGACAGCGGCGTACCCAGCAGCAGCTCGGTCATGCCCAGCACGCCGTTCATCGGGGTGCGGATCTCATGGCTGATCTTGGCCAGAAACTCGGCCTTGGCATTGACTTCGGCGTTACTGGCCGCCAGTTCGCGACTGATGCTGAATGCGTCTTCAGTGATGCTTCGATTGCGCTCACTCAACGCCAGGCTCATCAGGAAGCCGCTGACGCAGACGATAAACATCAACGCCATGACCAACTCTTGCGGTGCGATCAGGGTCAGGCCCAGCAGGGCGGGCAGAATCACCAATGTGCCGAGATTGAAAATGGCAATGGCCACCACGAACAGGCGTGCCGGGCGATAGCCTTTTTGCAGGTGATAGACCGACACCAACAAGATGCTCAGGCTCGCCAGGGCGACCAGGACGTAGGTCATTACGTTCAGGGGCAAGCCGTCGATGAACAGTAACAGCAGGCCGCCGAGGGCGATGATGAGGATGTCGGCCAGCAGTAGCCTGTTGATCGGATGCGGGCCGCGGGACGAGAAAAAACTGTAGGCGAACATCAGCCCGCAAGGCGCTGTCAGCAGAAGCGCCAGATAAGCGCCGGGGGTTTGCGCGCCATGCCACTCGGGCAGCCAGGGTCCTAGCAGGTTCAGGAACAGCGCAGAACTGGTGAGCAGCAGCCCTTCACAGATTGCCAGCCACAGGCTGCTGATCGAGCGGGTGAACGCAAAGCGTGTGAGGTTGTGCAGTATCAGCATCAGCAGGCAACCGAGCATCAAGCCGTACATCAAGGGCTTACCTTGATTGGCCGCCAGCATGACAGCCGTGTCGAGGGTGATGTACGGGCGCAACTGATGGTCGGAAACCAGCCGTAAGTAGACGTCGAGCGTACGGCTGCTCTGGGGCAGCGGCAGCATGTAGTCGCTGCTTGGCAAGGGTTTGTCGGCTTGGGTCAGGCTGTTGCCGGCGGTGACTTCTTCGATCAGTTTCTGATCGTCGAGCACATACAGGTCCAGCCGGGACACATCGGGCGCAAATACCCTCAGGATTTGTTCGTGTTTGTCCGGCACCAGCCGGAACCGCAGCCACAGTGCTTCGCCCGGCTCAGCGGCTTTAAGCTGATCGAGTTCAATGGGGCTGAATTGAGTGGCAAATCGTGGCGAATGTACATCGCTGATTTGCAGGGTGCCCTGGGGATCTGACAGCACTGACCAATTGCTGCCCTGAGCAGCATGTGCCGGCAGTAAAACAAGTAAAACGGTCAATAAACTGACAAAAAAACCAGTGGCGATCCTGAGCCAGCGCACGGCGAAATCCCTTCGTAGAGTAAAGCCTAAAGATAACTATGCGCGGCGCAGGAACAGTTAGGCAAGGGTGAGATGCCCTTGCCTATCCATATGGATTGCTTATTCCGTACGGTCGCCACGTTCGCGTGCAATTGCACGATAACCAATGTCATTACGGTAGAAACAGCCATCCCATTCGATGGCTTTGGCCAGCGCGTAAGCGTGCTGCTGGGCCGCTTCCACGGTGTCGCCCATGGCCGTTGCACACAGTACACGACCACCGGCTGTGACCACTTCGTGCGCAGCATTCAACACCGTACCGGCATGGAATACCTTGCCTTCAAGCTTCGCCGCAGCGTCCAGACCGTGAATCACCGCCCCTTTAGCGTAGTCGCCCGGGTAACCGCCAGCTGCCAGGACAATGCCCAGACTTGGACGCGGGTCCCATTGCGCTTCAACCTTGTCCAGTGCCTGAGCCAGGGCTGCTTCGATCAGCAACACCAGGCTCGACTGCAGACGCAGCATCACCGGTTGGGTTTCTGGGTCGCCAAAACGGCAATTGAATTCGATGACCTTAGGGTTGCCAGCTTTGTCGATCATCAGGCCTGCATACAGGAAGCCAGTGTAGACATTGCCTTCTTCGGCCATGCCGCGAACGGTCGGCCAGATCACCTGATCCATCACGCGCTGGTGAACCTCGGCGGTCACCACCGGAGCAGGCGAGTACGCGCCCATGCCACCGGTGTTCGGGCCAGTGTCCGCATCGCCAACGCGCTTGTGGTCCTGGCTGGTTGCCATAGGCAATACGTTCTTGCCGTCGACCATCACGATGAAACTGGCTTCCTCGCCGTCGAGGAACTCTTCGATTACCACACGCGAACCCGCTTCGCCAAAGGCGTTGCCGGCCAACATGTCGCGCACGGCGTCTTCGGCTTCGGCCAGGGTCATGGCCACGATCACGCCTTTGCCTGCAGCCAGGCCGTCGGCCTTGATCACGATCGGCGCGCCGACTTTTTGCAGATAGGCCAGCGCCGGTTCGATTTCGGTGAAGTTCTGGTAATCGGCGGTCGGGATCTTGTGACGCGCCAGGAAATCCTTGGTGAACGCCTTGGAGCCTTCCAGCTGTGCCGCGCCTGCGGTAGGGCCAAAGCAGTCCAGGCCACGGGAGCGGAACAGATCGACCACGCCTGCCACCAGCGGCACTTCCGGGCCCACGATGGTCAGGGAAACGTTCTTCTCGGCAAAGTCGGCCAGTTGCTCAAGGGCCAGCACGTCGATGGCGACGTTTTCGCACTTGGCTTCAATGGCTGTACCGGCATTGCCCGGGGCTACGAACACTTTTGCAACGCGTGGGTCCTGAGCGACTTTCCAGGCCAGTGCGTGTTCGCGGCCACCGCTGCCAATGATCAAAACATTCATTTCAAAAACCTCGGATGACGCTGAATTCTAATGAGAGCCCAAAACGCTTGACGCTTCAGGAGCCCGTACTGAGACCGGTCGATGCAGGCGGAGTCGACCTTGGTGAGCGCAGTCGCCTGTTGGCAATACACATCATCGAGGTCGGCCCCTGCGCAGCAGAGGCCGGGTTCAGAACGGTCGTCGCCTTATTAATGACGGAAATGGCGCATGCCGGTGAACACCATGGCAATACCGGCTTCATCAGCCGCGGCGATGACTTCGTTGTCGCGCATCGAACCGCCTGGCTGGATCACCGCAGTAATGCCGGCTTTGGCTGCATTGTCGATGCCGTCACGGAACGGGAAGAACGCGTCCGAGGCCATGACCGCGCCCTGAACCTGCAAACCTGCGTGCTCGGCCTTGATGGCTGCAATGCGTGCCGAGTTGACGCGGCTCATCTGGCCAGCGCCCACGCCGATGGTCTGACGGCCCTTAGCGTAAACAATGGCATTTGACTTCACGTATTTGGCCACTTTCCAGGCAAAGATCAGGTCGTGGATCTCTTGTTCGGTCGGTGCGCGTTGGGTCACGACTTTCAGGTCTTCGCTGCCGATCATCTCGATGTCGCGACTTTGAACCAGCAGACCACCATTCACACGCTTGAAGTCCCACGCCGGGGCGCGGTTCTCGCTCCACTGGCCGCAAGCCAGCAGGCGCACGTTGGCTTTGGCGGCCACGATGGCGCGGGCTTCTTCGCTGACGGACGGGGCGATGATGACTTCAACGAACTGACGCTCAACGATGGCTTTGGCCGTTTCGGCGTCCAGCTCGCGGTTGAAGGCGATAATGCCGCCGAACGCAGACTCGGTATCTGTGGCGTAGGCCAGTTCGTAAGCCTGACGGATGCCGCCTTCGGCGTCCGGGCTTACGGCAACGCCACACGGGTTGGCGTGCTTGACGATCACGCAGGCTGGTTTGACGAAGCTCTTCACGCATTCCAGCGCAGCGTCGGTATCGGCCACGTTGTTGAACGACAGCTCTTTGCCTTGCAGCTGGGTAGCCGTGGCGATGCTGACTTCGGCCGGTTTGGCCTCCACGTAGAACGCCGCTTTCTGGTGCGGGTTCTCGCCGTAGCGCATTTCCTGCGCTTTGATGAACTGGCTGTTGAAGGTGCGCGGGAACTGGCCGCGGTCTTCGGTGCTCAGGGTGTCAGCCGTCTGGTTTATGGTGCCCA
The DNA here is from genome assembly GCF_012985745.1 of Pseudomonas sp. WS 5078. NCBI lineage: Bacteria > Pseudomonadati > Pseudomonadota > Gammaproteobacteria > Pseudomonadales > Pseudomonadaceae > Pseudomonas > Pseudomonas sp. WS 5078. Next base: position 214,064 of record NZ_JAAQWX010000005.1, read on the forward strand.
AATAGTTGGCGATCATGCCGTCGTAGGCCGCCGTGTGTTCGAACGCCTTGAGCATCAGGTCGAAGCGCTGGGCGTACGTCAGGCCGCCGGCCTTGAGGTTTTCCAGCACATTGGCGTAATCGCTGGCATTGACCACGATGGCGACGTCTTTGTGGTTCTTGGCCGCAGAACGCACCATGGTCGGGCCGCCAATGTCGATGTTCTCGATGGCGGTCGGCAGGTCGCAACCGGGCTTGTTGATCGTTGCTTCGAAGGGGTAGAGGTTGACCGCAACCAGATCGATCGGCTTGATGCCGTGCTCGTTCATGATGTCATCGTCAATACCGCGACGGCCCAGGATGCCGCCGTGGATTTTCGGGTGCAGGGTTTTCACCCGGCCGTCCATCATTTCCGCGAAGCCGGTGTAATCGGCGACTTCAACTGCGGCCACACCGTTGTCTTGCAACAACTTGAATGTACCGCCAGTGGACAGGATCTCGACGCCGAGGGCTTCCAGTTCACGGGCGAAATCAAGGATTCCGGTTTTGTCGGAAACGCTGATTAGAGCGCGGCGGATCGGCAGGCGGGTAGTCTGATCGGTCATCTCGATTTCCATCAAAAGCAAAGGAGTCAGCAAAAAAGGCGGCCCGTTTTACGAGGACGCCTTTCAGGTTTGATTGAATGCTTACAGCAGATCGTACTGTTTGAGTTTCTTGCGCAGGGTGCCGCGATTGAGCCCCAGCATCTCGGAAGCCTTGGTCTGGTTGCCCTTGACGTAGTTCATGACGCATTCGAGCAAGGGGGCCTCGACTTCGGAAAGAACCAGGTTGTACACGTCCGTGACTTCAGCGCCCTCCAGGTGGGCGAAATAGTTGTGCAGCGCCTTTTCGACACTCCCGCGAAGGGTCTGGCCTTCTTCGCTCGGTGTATTGAGGTGCTGTTTCAAATTGACGTTGTCGCTCACGGGCGTTGTTCCACTCACTAATGTCTCGGTCATCATCGTCATGCGGCCACCCATCCTTCGTCCCCTGTCCCCAGGCTCTTGTGTCGTTCGGCGAAAAACGCCTGAACGTTGGCGCATTGTGCTTCCGTATCTTCTAAACGATTGAAGTGGGCGCGAAACTCCTTGGCGCCCGGCAAGGTTGCGAGATACCAGCCGACATGCTTGCGGGCAATGCGAACGCCCAACACCTCCCCATAGAAGGCATGCAATGCGGCCAGATGCTCTAGCAGAATACGTTCCACTTCGCTCATCTCCGGTGCCGGCAATAGCTGCCCGGTACGCAGAAAATGATCCACTTCGCGGAAAATCCAGGGCCGCCCTTGAGCCGCCCTGCCTATCAACAGTCCATCTGCGCCGGTCGCGTCGAGGACGTGACGGGCCTTGTGGGGTGAATCGATGTCGCCGTTGGCAAAGACCGGAATCGACACCGCCTGCTTGATCGCGGCGATGGTGTCGTACTCCGCTTCACCGGTGTAGAGGTCAGCACGGGTTCTGCCGTGAACCGCCAGTGCTGTGATGCCGGCCTGTTCGGCGATTTTTGCCACGGTCAGGCCGTTTTTGTTGTCCCGGTCCCAGCCGGTACGGATCTTCAGGGTGACCGGCACATCAACCGCAGCCACGACAGCCTGCAGGATCTCGTTCACCAATGCTTCGTCTTTCAGTAGCGCGGAGCCGGCAGCCTTGTTGCAGACCTTTTTTGCCGGGCAACCCATGTTGATATCAATGATCTGTGCGCCCAGTTCCACATTGGCCCTGGCGGCGTCTGCCAGCATGTGCGCATCACCGCCGGCGATCTGTACCGAACGGGGCTCGGGATCACCGTCGTGAATCATGCGCAGGCGCGATTTACGGCTGTTCCAGAGACTCATGTCACTGGTGACCATTTCCGAAACAACCAGGCCTGCACCCATTCGTCGACAAAGCTGACGAAAGGGCTGATCGGTGACACCCGCCATCGGGGCGAGGATCAAACCGTTGTGCAATGTATATGGGCCGATGCGTACCGCCGACATAGGACTTCCCTGTTGTGGGGCCGGATCTTGGGAGTTCGAAAAAGGGTTGGCATGATACCCGCTCTCGATGACCGGATAAAGACGCAATTGGATAAAAATTGAACAGCGGGCCAATGCAAGAGTCGCCTATGGAGGCGCTAAAAGCAGGTCGCTGTTCAGGGGGGGCTCAAGCGTTCGGCCAAAAAAGCGGGCTTTTCATTCCGGAGAATGGAAACTCAAGCTGTAATTCACCGCTTTTGGCCCCGGATCCAGAATATCCAGTGCCACGTGGATCGGGGTTTGAGGTGGCATTTCAGCCTTGCCCGCCATGTCCCCGCTCAGGTACTCGCCGGGTTTGAAACGACGACTGGCAATCATTTTTCCGTTGAGGTCCGCAAAACGCAGCTCCAGCAAGGGGAAAGGTTGCGAAAAGGGCGCGCGGTTATAGAGGATCGCATCGACCACCAGCGCTCCGGCAAACTCAGGGTGACTGCGCACGACCAGATTGCTGCTTTTGATGCGGTCGATGTCAACCTTGGACGGTACGGTGCAACCGAGAGTCGGGCACAGTTGCTGGAAAATCGGGCGGTATTGGTCCTGGCGGGCCAGTTCTTCAAAGTGGTAGGCAATGTATTGGCCGCCCAGCGCAGCGGCGGCCACCAATACCAGCAATAACCACAACAGGCGCTTGCCCCAGGGTGTGCGGCGTTTTTGCCAGTCGAGGTGCAGTGGATCGTCGACCAGGTTTTGCAGAACCTCTTCTCGTACCCCCGGTTCGTGCCGCTTGCGTTTGTCCTTGAGGACAGATGGCGGCGCCAATGGCTCGTCGTCATCGTCATCATCCACGGCCGACAGGTGCATCAGCGGCGGCTCCGAATCCTTATCCAGCGATAGCTGAAAGGGCGGAGTGTCATCCGGATCGTCGAGGTCCATGGACAACGACGGTTCGGTACGGCCAGCCTCGGCAGGCTCAACATGCGCAGGTTCTGCCTCGATGGCTTCGGCGCGCTCGGCGGCCGATTCGCTGAACAGGCTGTCCGACCACTGGCTTTCTTCGTTGGCATCGCTGTCGCGACGTGCGCTCAGCGTATCTTGCTTGCTGGCAGAGGCCTGGCCGAAGCTTTTGCTGGGCTGAATCTCCAGCTCTTCAAGCCGGGCCAGTTCTTTGTCCAGATCCAGATGGTCGAGGTCCAGCTCAGAAGCCTGCCATTGTTTCTGGCTGATGGGCTCAGGCTGGGCAGGCGGCTCGACGGGCTGAGGCGCGGCGACAGAAACAGCGGTTTGCTGTTGCTTTTCAGCGCTCTTGTTGAGCAGTTGCTGCGCAGCATTGAACACCTGCAGGCAAGCGCCACAGCGCACCACGCCGCGGGCCATGCTCAATTGAGAATGGTTGACGCGGAAGCTGGTTTGGCAATGTGGGCACTGTGTTACGAAGCTATCGCTCATGCGGCCACCCGGATTAGACAGGCGTGCATTCTAGCGCCGACGACCACTGATGCGCACCCAGCCATCGCGATTGGCGATCGGGTCCAGATCAAAGTCTTGCGCGTAGGCTGCTACCACTTCGTCGCCTTGCTCGGCAAGGATGCCGGATAGCGCCAGACGGCCACCTGGCTTGACCAGGCTCGACAGTTGCGGCGCCAGGGCGACCAGCGGACCGGCCAGAATGTTGGCCACCAGTACGTCTGCCTGAACGGGGGGCAGGTCTTCTGGCAAATACAGCGGGAACAACGCCTCAGCGATGTTGTTACGGCCTGCGTTGTCGCGCGAGGCTTCGAGTGCTTGTACGTCGATGTCAGTGCCGACGGCCTGTTTGGCGCCCAGCAGCAACGCGGCGATGGCCAAAATGCCCGAGCCGCAGCCGAAGTCCAGTACGTTGCAGTCTTTGAGGTCCTGGCCGTCGAGCCACTCAAGGCACAGCGCCGTGGTCGGGTGGGTACCGGTGCCGAACGCCAGGCCCGGGTCGAGCAGCAGGTTCACAGCCTCGGGTTCAGGCGCGGCGTGCCAGCTCGGCACAATCCACAGGCGCTGGCCAAAACGCATGGGCTGGAAGTTGTCCATCCAGCTGCGTTCCCAGTCCTGATCTTCGATGACTTCAGCGTGATGTTCCGGCAATGGCGCACCGGTCAGCAGTGCCAGATGGGACAGGACGAGTTCGGCTTCAGTGCCGCCTTCGAACAGTGCCAGCAAGTGGGTGTGCGACCACAGCGGGGTGGTGTTGAGCTCGGGCTCGAAGATCGGCTGGTCTTCGGCATCCATAAATGTGACCGAAACAGCACCGACTTCGAGGAACGCGTCTTCGTAGGTTTCGGCTTGTTCCGGGCTGATGGCGAGGCGTACTTGCAGCCAAGGCATGGCGGGCACCTTTGAAAAATAGGAATGTGCAGCCAGCGGGCTGCGAGAAGCGCGCAAGTTTACGCCAACGCAGGCCACCCTGCTATGGCAGGCCATCTGTAGGGGTGTGCCAGGGCCATTCGAGCAGGAATTCGAATTGGGCTGATGGTGCTTATGGACACGTCCTACATACCGTGATCGCCAATCTGGGCACTCTCTTCCTGATTACTGTGTATGAGGTTCATTCATTCAATGACTGGGCTTCATGGTTCTCAGCCGTGCTCCCTTTAGGGGCTACGTAAAAGAAGAGGCTTATGGCTCGGGGCTATGTTGTGAGCGGTTTGATCATCATCGCCTCCGATCTCCCCGATTGCACAGGCGATAACCCCGCGAATAAAAGTGCAAACAATGAGCGCCATGCCTTCACCCATCGCTTCTACGCGGCCTGAATCAGTTCGGTAGTCGGGTACTCAAAAACCTGGAACCCCGGACACAACAAAGCCGCTCGAAAGCGGCTTTGTTGAGCAGAAAACAAACTTACTGGTTAGCCAGTTTGTGTTCCAGGTAGTGAATGTTGACGCCGCCTTCGCAGAAGCCTTCGTCATTCACCAGATCGCGGTGCAGCGGGATGTTGGTTTTGATCCCGTCTACCACGATTTCGTCCAGGGCATTGCGCATGCGCGCCATGGCTTCGTCACGGGTCGAGCCCCAGGTGATCAGCTTGCCGATCAGGGAGTCGTAGTTGGACGGAACCTTGTAGCCGCTGTACAGGTGCGAATCGACGCGAACGCCGTTGCCGCCCGGTGCGTGGAAGTGCTTGACCATGCCAGGGCTTGGCATGAACGTGGCCGGGTCTTCCGCGTTGATCCGGCACTCCAGGGAGTGACCGTGAATCTTCACGTCGTCCTGGGTGAAGGACAGCGTGTTGCCTGCCGCAATGCTCAACATCTCTTTCAGGATGTCGATGCCGGTGACCATTTCGGATACCGGGTGCTCTACCTGCACGCGCGTGTTCATCTCGATGAAGTAGAAACGACCGTTTTCGTACAGGAACTCGAAGGTGCCCGCGCCACGGTAGTTGATATCGATACAGGCCTGAACGCAGCGAGCCAACACTTCCTGGCGGGCTGTTTCGTCGATACCCGGCGCCGGCGCTTCTTCCAGGACTTTCTGGTGACGGCGCTGCAGCGAGCAGTCGCGGTCGCCCAAGTGGATCGCGTTACCCTGGCCATCGGAAAGCACCTGAACTTCCACGTGACGCGGATTGGTCAGGTATTTTTCGAGGTAGACCATCGGGTTGCTAAACCAGGCGCCCGCTTCTTCGCGGGTCTGCTTGGCGGCTTCGATCAGGTCTTCTTCGCGGTTCACCACGCGCATGCCGCGACCACCGCCGCCGCCAGCGGCTTTGATGATCACCGGGTAGCCGACTTCGCGGCCAATGCGCAGGGCGGTTTCAGGGTCTTCGGGCAGTGGGCCGTCGGAACCTGGAACCGTTGGAACGCCCGCAGCGATCATGGCGTGCTTGGCCGATACCTTGTCGCCCATCAGGCGAATGGTGTCAGCTTTCGGGCCGATGAACGCAAAACCGGATTTCTCCACCTGCTCGGCAAAATCGGCGTTTTCCGCCAGGAAGCCGTAGCCCGGGTGGATCGCCGTGGCGCCGGTCACTTCGGCTGCCGCGATGATGGCCGGGATGTGCAGGTAAGACAGGTTGGCTGGTGCCGGACCGATGCAAACGGTTTCGTCTGCCAGGCCCAGGTGCATCAGTTCCTTGTCAGCAGTGGAGTACACCGCGACGGTCTTGATGCCCAGTTCCTTGCACGCCCGCAGGATGCGCAAGGCGATCTCGCCGCGGTTGGCGATGAGAACTTTTTCCAGCTTCTGAGGCTTCAACATCGTTGGCTCCCCGTGGTTCAAACGATGGTGAACAGCGGTTGGTCGAACTCAACCGGCTGACCGTTCTCGACCAGGATGGATTCAATAACACCGGCTTTTTCAGCCTGGATGTGGTTCATCATTTTCATCGCTTCAACGATGCAGATGGTGTCGCCGACCTTAACGGTCTGGCCCACTTCCACGAACGCTGGCGAGGTTGGCGACGGCGTGCGGTAGAACGTACCCACCATTGGCGACTTGACTACAAAACCGTTCAGTTTTGGTGCAGCCGGTGCGTCAACTACGGTTGCTACCGGGGTCGCGGCAACAGGAGCAGCGGCCGCCGGAGCTTGCATTGGAGCCGGTGCGTAGAACTGCTGAGCAGGAGTCTTGCTGTGACGGCTGATGCGTACGGACTCTTCGCCTTCTTTAATTTCCAGCTCGTCGATGCCGGACTCTTCCAGCAGTTCGATCAGTTTCTTAACTTTACGGATATCCATGAATCGTCAACTCCCAATGGGTCGGTCAGGGGCGTTTAGCTTGTAGTTCAAGCTGTTCCAGGGCGGCCTCCAGGGCCAGTCGATAACCGCTGGCGCCAAGGCCGCAGATCACACCTACCGCAACGTCGGAGAAGTAGGAGTGATGGCGGAAAGGTTCGCGTTTGTGCACGTTGGACAAATGCACTTCGATGAATGGGATGCTCACCGCCAGCAGCGCGTCACGTAATGCCACGCTGGTGTGGGTAAAAGCAGCCGGGTTGATCAAAATAAAATCCACGCCTTCATCGCGTGCGGCATGGATGCGATCGATCAATTCATACTCGGCATTGCTTTGCAGGTAGAGCAAATGGTGGCCGGCCTCGCGGGCCCGTTGTTCGAGATCCTGATTGATCTGCGCCAGGGTAGTGGCGCCGTAGACGCCCGGCTCGCGGGTGCCCAGCAGGTTCAGGTTGGGGCCATGCAGCACCAGAAAGGTCGCCATCTGCTTTTCCTTGTTATGTCAGTGCGGGGCGACTATGCCCAAAAGCGTAAACGCTGTCCAGTTAACTGCAATAGCCAGCACGATGCCCGATGTTCACGCAAAGTTTGTGACTCAGGCTTTAAATCTGGTCATTTGGTTTAGCGACACGTTCGGCGAAGTCCGCGGCATTGATCTCACCGATGACCCGTTGGTCACTGATTTCGCTGCCGTTTTTGGCAAAGAACATCAGTGCCGGCGGGCCGAATAATTGGTAGCGGTCGAGCAGGGCGCGTTGCTCGGGATTACTGGCCGTGATGTCAAAACGCACCAGTCGATAACCCTTGAGCAAATCCAGCACGTGCGGGTTATTCAACACCTCGTGCTCGATGACTTTGCAACTGATGCACCAGTCGGCGTACCAATCCAGCAACAAGGGCTGACCCGCGGCCTTTGCTTCGGCCAGTGCGGCATCCAGCTGTTGCGGGGTGCTGACGGTTTGCCATTGAGTTGTTACGGGTTCGGCACTGCTATCGACGGCCGTGGACGTCTGGACTGTCAAAGGCTTGAGTGGATCGCCTTGCCCGCTCAAGGCGCCGTACCAACAGAAGAGGGCATATACCAGCAAGAAAAGGCCCAGCAGTTGGGCCAGACGTTGGCGTGGTGATTTAAACGCAAACTCCAGCGTGCCCAGAAACAGGCTGACACCTGCCGCCAGAAAACCGATCAACAGCAGGGTAGCCGGGCCCGGCAGCACCCGGCTGAGCAACCCCACCGCCAGCCCCAGCAACAACACGCCGATGGTGTTTTTCACGGTCACCAGCCACGGGCCGCTTTTGGGCAGCCAGGCCGCGCCGCCGGTCGCCACCAGCACCAACGGGGTGCCCATGCCGAGCCCCAGCACCAGCAGCTTCAAGCCACCGCCCAGCGCATCGCCGCTGGCGCTGATATACAGCAACGCACCGGCCAGAGGCGCCGATACGCACGGCGAAACCAGCAAGCTGGAAACCACGCCCAGCACAGCGGCGCCCCACAGCGAGCCACCCTGAGTGTTATTGGCCACACGGTCCAGGCGATTACTGATGGCACGTGGCAGTTTGAGTTCGAACACCCCAAACATCGCCAGCGCAAACACGGCAAAAAACAGCGCGAAGGGCACCAGTACCCACGCCGACTGCAGGCGCGCCTGCAGGTTGAGCTGCGCACCGAACATTCCCATCAGGGCGCCGAGCAGGGCAAAACAGGCCGCCATGGGCAGCACGTAGGCCAGCGACAGGCTGAAACCGCGCCACCCGCCCACTTGGCCCCGCAGCACCACGCCCGACAGAATCGGCAGCATCGGCAGAACGCATGGGGTAAAGGTCAGGCCCAGGCCCGCAAGGAAAAAGATCGCCAGTTCTCGCCAACTCCAGGAGGTGGCGGGCGCTTTTGAAGTGTCATCCAACGCGGCGGGCGTGCTTTCGATGTTCAAACGCACGGTTTCGGGCGGGTAGCACAAGCCCTTGTCGGCGCAGCCCTGATAGGTCACGACAAGCGTGAAGGCGCCTTGAGCGTTCGCCGGGCGCGGCACGTCCACGTCGACAATGCCGTGATACACCTGCACATCGCCAAAATACTCATCATGCTTGGGCTCGCCTGGCGGCAGCTGGACCGGGCCGATGGCGATATCGGCGGGGTCGGTCTTGAACGCGAAACGGTGCTGGTAAAGGTAATAACCGTCGGTCGGCACAAAACGCAGCTTGATGTTATCGGGCGTGCTTTCGATCAGGTTGAGCTTGAACGCCTCGCTGACCGGCAGAAAATCGCGGCTGTTGTTGACCGCGCCCAATGTGGCGCTTGGACGATTATCGAGCAGCCCCGCGCCCATGGCGGGCACGGCGACGAGCAAACACAGAAGCAAAAACAGGCGGCGCATAGTGATCTCGCTTATCAAACGTGCGCGCATGATAGCGGAGTGAGAAACGCTGTGCCGAGCGAGGCCGGCCGCTGAGGGGAAGCGCCTGCATGGCAACCACCCGCTTGCCCGGCATTACACCCGAAACGCCTGCACGGCAGCATTCAACTCGCTACCCAACACCAATAATCGCTCACCTTGCTGGCGCCCCTGGCCTATACGTTGCAAGTTATCGTCACCCAACTGATGGATGCGCTCACTGTGGTCGCGGATTTCACTGACTGCGCCACTTTGCTGGGCGGTGACGTCTGCGATGCGAATGGCCGTATTGGAAATGGTGACGATCGCGTCGACGATTTCATCCAGCGCGCCATCGGCTGCCTGCGCCTGTCGGGCCGTGGCCTGAGCATGCACGACCTGAGCGCGCATGCCCTCCACTGACTGGCGGGCAGCTGTTTGCAACCCTCCGATCAGGGTCTGAATTTCGCCAGTCGCGCCTGCTGTGCGTTGGGCCAGGGTGCGCACTTCTTCGGCGACCACCGCAAACCCGCGTCCCATTTCGCCGGCACGGGCAGCTTCAATGGCGGCGTTGAGCGCCAGCAAGTTGGTCTGTTCAGCGATGGAACGGATTACCGTCAGCACGCCGCCGATGGTGGCCGACTCTTCGGCCAGTTGCTCGATCATTTGCGCGTTGCTTTGCACTTCGCCCACCAGCGCATGCAGCCCGGTCAAGCTTTGACCAATTACCCGCTGGCCCTGTGCAACCGCAATCCCGGCGCTGCGGCTGGCATCGGCCGCCTGACTGGCGTCGCCCGCCACTTGTGAAATGGTCGCTTCCAGTTCACCCAAGGCGTCGCGGATTTGGGCCGTATCGCCTGCCTGACGCTCGGCGCCACTGTGCAAGCCGTTACTCACCTCGGCCAGCGCCTGACTGCTGTCTGCCACTTGCTCGGCATTGACGCGCAAGGTGCCTACCAGATTGACCAGATAGTTGCGCAGGTGATTGAGCGAGGCCTGGATATCGCGCAGTTCACGATTGGTCTTGCCCAGTTGAATGTCGCGGCTGAAATCCCCTTGCGCCCAGGTCGACAGCATCGGCGCCAGTCGGGTCAGCACATTGGCCAGTCTGCGCTGCAAGGTGTCGATCAGCAGGGCGATCAGCAAAATCAGGCCAATCATCGCCCCCTGAATCAGCCGCACTTCGTCTTGAATCTGCCCGTGTTCGGCGCGTACGGCTGGCTCCAGCCCGGCGATGGCCTGTTGCACTGCGCTCAGCTTCTCGTGGGTGGCGTCAGCCAGTTGAGCGCGTTGTTCGATCTGGCTGCGGGTGCGCTGCAACTCGGCGGGATAGCGGCTCAGCAGGTTGTTGAGTTCGCGCTTGAGGCTGATGCCTGCGTCCTCCGTCGCACCCGTTTGTTGCGACTCAAGGCCCATCAAGGCCGCAAAATCGTCACGCCCCGAGTCGCTTTTGGTGCTGACCCCCAGCAAGGGCAGCGCCTCGATGGTGCGCGCTTGCGCACGCAGGGCGTCCAGTTCGCGGGCCACGTCCGCGGCCAGTTCACTGCGCCCGCTACTGACCAGTTTGTCGCGGCTTAAAGAGAGCTTTGCCAAGTGTTGGGAAGCATTGAGCAGCGGCATCAGGTAAGCGTGAGCATCGGCGCCGGTGGCTTGATTGGCGTACTGGCTGAGTTGCTCCAGATTGGCGCCCAGCTCCCGCTCGGCCTGCAGCAGTAACGCTTGCGGGTCACCGGCCAGTTTGCCCGCTGCCAACAGCTCGTTGGCGCTGTAGGTACTCAGGCTTTCGAGGCTGGGGCGCAGGGCGTTGGACAGCGCAGCAGGGAGCGGGGTCAGTTCGGTTTCCAGTGTCTTGAGCGCGCGCGTGGCACCGCTCAAGCGCAGGGCGTCGCCGCTGGTCAGGTAATCCTCAATATTGCGCGCTACCTGGTTCTGGAACTGTTGGGACAGGCTCAAGTAGCGTTCCATCAGTTGAAACGGTCGTTCAAGCGCGTGTTGCGACCACCCGAGGGTGGCGCCGAGGGCAAGGCACACGGCGACCAGCAACAGGGTGTTGAGGTTGGTAAGCAGCTTCAGGCGCATGTGGAATTTTGCCTACGACGCAATGAGAAGCGGCTGAAGTTATTGCACCTGCGTTACAGCGATGTGACGGCGTCCGGCAAGGTCGCAGAAATAGTGGCAATTGGCCTTTTTGCATGGAATCGCTCGATCCGGTTGCGCCCGTTGTGCTTGGCACGGTACAGCGCTTCGTCAGCCTGGGAAGCCATGACCAGGCCGTCTGTGTCGTCTTTAAGTTCCACCACGCCCGCGCTGAAGGTGCAGCATAAGTCCTTGGGTTGGGCTGGATAATGAATCTCCGAGAAGCGCTCGCGGATGGTGTTCAACACCGCATGGGCCGCTTCTTGATCGGTGTCTGGCATCACAATCGCAAACTCTTCGCCGCCATATCGCCCAATAAAATCGGTCTTGCGCAGACGCTGTTTGAGGAACAACGCCAGGCTTTTAATTACCCGGTCGCCCATCGGATGGCCGTAGGAGTCGTTGACGCGCTTGAAATGATCAATGTCGATCATGGCAAAGCTCAGCGGCCGGTCTTCGCGGCGGGCGCGGAAGGTGCAATCTTCGAGCAGTTGCAGGATATGCGTGTGGTTGTACAGGCCGGTCAGGCTGTCGCGCACCATGCGCGCTTTTAAATGCCGCGCGCGGGCAGCGCGATTGCGCACGGTGGTGATCAAGTGTCGCGGCTTGATCGGTTTGGTCAGAAAGTCGTCGCCGCCCTCGCTCATGGCGTCCAGTTGTTTGTCCAGATCGTCTTCAGCCGACAGATAAATGATCGGTACGCTCACGTAGCGATCATTGTGGCGAATCACCTTGGCCAGCTCGGTGCCGGTGCAGGCGGGCATGTACATGTCGAGGATGATGAGGTCGGGCTGGAAGTCGGCCAGTTCGGCCATGGCCTGAATCGGCTCAATCAGGGTGCGGGTCACGATCCCGGCACTGTTGAGCAGGCGTTCGGTGTGCAACGCCTGAGCCCGGGAATCATCGATGATCAGCACTTTGTACGGTTCGTACTGCGCGACGCAGGTCAGTACCTCGATTTTTTCCATCAGGCTGGAGGCTTCGAGGGTGCCGGTCAGAAACTCTTGCCCGCCAGCGCGCACGGCGGCCAGGCGGGTAGGGGTGTCGGTTTCGTGCAGGCTGAAAAACAGCAGCGGCAATTTTTGCTCAAGCCCTGACTGCGCTTCAGCCGCGAGCAGCAGCCCATTGCCGGAACCGCTGAAATCCACGTCCATCACAATCGCGGAGGGCAGGCGCTCACCCATGGCGCTGCGAAAGGCATTCACGCTGGGCAGTGATTGCGCGCCCAGGCCGAAAAATTCCAGTTGTTTGGCCAGTCGTTCGGCCCGGTCATGGTCCTGAAGCAGGATGTACACGGGCTTGCGCAGCGGCGGCAGGAAGGTGTGGTCCAATTGATCGCCGTGGCGCAAACCGGTCCGCGACAAACGCTGCATCAAACGATTGAGTTCTGTGATCAGCGTGCTGCTCAGGCGCCCGCGGTTGGCCTCGACCTGCTGCAATGCCTGGCTGATGGCGCGGGCCAGTTGCGAGTGCTCGGGTTGCTCAAAGCGTTCGGCAAATCGCAGCAAGCGCAGGTTTGCATCGCTGAGTTCAGCAAGGTCGCAAGGAGCCCACTCATTGCCCTGCAAGCGCTGCCAGATCTCAAGAATTTGACGTGCCTGATGGATGACCCGCTGGGCAAAGTGGTTCTTGAGGCGCTCGCGGCTCGGGTCTTCTTGCTCGGTCATATCCTGGCTGCTTCGTGAGGGGGCATGCTGAGGTTCGACTAGTGGCTCTATGCTAGCAGCTCTTTGGAAATGCACGAGCCCTGACGCGAAATTTACGCAGGCCCGGTTACATTTATGCGTCGCGATGTGTGTGGCGGTGCTGTGAGCATCATTTATAGTGGCCCCCGCCTGTCGCAAGCGCCTTGTTGCAGATCAACCGGCCTTCGATTAAAAACAGGCAGATGAGGCACGATGGGTTAGGGTTGTGGTCGAACCGTTGAATTCAGTAATCGAAAGGATATAGCCATGCTGGACTGGAAAAAACGTGAGGGCAGTGCCCACGAGTCGGTCAAGGAGACCAGGACAGAGCCGCGTGGCTATTTCAAAAGCATCTTGCTGAGCCGCTCCATTGCAACCCTGTTGGTTGTCTATGTGCTGGTATGCCTAGGGCTCGGCTGGTATTGGAGCCAGGAGCCGGATCTGTTCCCGGTGCAGCAAAACGCCCAGCAGGCTGCCGAGCGTGAAGGCAAGCAAATGGTGCCGGGCTTCACCACCGTCGAAACCCTGAAAACCGTGGCCGGCACGTTGCTCAACAAACCGGGCGGTTACCTGTCCAATGACCGTTTTCCACCAGGCCTTGTGCTCGACAATATTCCGAGCTGGGAATACGGCGTGCTGGTGCAAGTCCGCGACCTGACCCGTGCCCTGCGTAAAGACTTCGCCCGCTCCCAGTCGCAATCGGCTGAAGACGCGGATCTGGCCAAGGCCGAACCGCGTTTCAACTTTGACAACAAGAGCTGGATGCTGCCGTCGAGCGAGTCCGAGTATCAGGAAGGCATCAATTCGCTGAGTCGCTATCAGGCCCGCTTGTCTGACCCGAACCAAAAAAACGCGCTGTTCTATGCCCGTGCCGACAATTTGAACAACTGGCTGGGTGACGTGGGCACGCGCCTGGGTTCGCTGTCGCAGCGTCTGTCTGCCAGTGTGGGCCGGGTCAAACTTAACAGCACGCTGAAGACCGAATCGTTGCAGCCGGGTCAAGTGCCGGTGGTTGACGAAGAAGTCGTCGAAACCCCCTGGATGCAAATTGATAACGTGTTCTATGAAGCGCGTGGTCAGGCCTGGGCCTTGTCGCACCTGTTGCGTGCCATCGAAGTCGACTTTGCCGACGTGCTGGCTAAAAAGAATGCAACCGTCAGTGTCCGTCAGATCATCCGTGAACTGGAGGCTGCTCAAGAGCCGGTCTGGAGCCCGATGATCCTCAATGGCAGCGGCTACGGCATGCTCGCCAACCACTCACTGGTCATGGCCAACTACATTTCCCGCGCCAACGCGGCGGTCATGGACCTTCGTCAATTGCTTTCACAGGGTTAGGTGATGGCTATTTCACCCGAGGAGGCCGCCCACCGTGCGGCCTCTGATGCCGAGCAGGTGGCTTGGGTCGATCGCGAAGACACGCTGCTGGGCGGATTGCCCCGTGCCGAGCTTCGTGATCGGGGGTTAATCGGGCGCGGCACGTTCATTTTGTTGTTCAACTCGTCCGGCGAGCTGTGCGTGCACCAACGCACGATGAGCAAGGCGCTGTATCCGGGTTATTGGGACGTGGCGGCTGGCGGCATGGTCGGGGTGGACGAAACCTATGCCGAGTCAGCGGCCAGGGAGCTTCACGAAGAGCTTGGCGTCAGTGGCGTACCGTTGACGGCGCACGAACGCTTTTACTTCGACTGCCCGGACAACCACCTGTGGTGCGCCGTGTTCTCGGCCGTGTGGGACGGGCCGTTGCACGTGCAGCCCGAAGAGGTCCAGCAAGCCTGCTTCATGCCCGTGGAGCAAGCCTTGCGTTTGAGTCAAACCCAGCCGTATTGCCCGGATTCACTGGCGGCGCTCAAGCGTTATCTCGAGAGCGCCTGATTGCAGCCTTGTCCCGCGCAAGCGACCCAACGCGATACAAAAAAATTGCGCCGATTGGCTCTTGGGCACCGGCGAATTTGTCGTTACACTGCGCGACCTTTTTCAGGCTCAAGCGGCGTCCCCGCCTGAGTTGCGCTGCCCCTGCCAGAGTGGGGCTTCGCGGTCGGTATCCCATGGCGCTCCCGCGTCCTGCACCGGCCAATTTTTTGTCCTCCATCTAGAGGATTGCCGGTGGCCAAAAAAGCCGCATCCTTCGCCGCCCTTGGTGGCCTGGTATTTTCCACCGACGCAGGTCGTCACTGTCCGGACTGTCGCCAGCCGGTGGACGCCTGTACCTGCAAACAGACCCGCATCCCCGACGGTGACGGCATCGCTCGCGTGCGCCGCGAAAGCAAAGGCCGTGGCGGCAAGACCGTGACCACCATCACCGGTGTGCCGCTGGCTGAAGACGCGCTCAAGGAGCTGGCCACCACGTTGAAAAAACGTTGTGGCACCGGTGGTGCGTTGAAAGACGGCATCATCGAGATCCAGGGCGATCACGTCGACCTACTGCTGGCCGAACTGGTCAAGCATGGGTTCAAGGCCAAAAAGTCCGGCGGTTAGCAGCCTCTGTGAAAGCCACCGTTGAGCGCGCCTGTTGCCCTGCCGGGCTGACAGGTGTTGCGCGGCCATGGTTTTCACAGAGCCTGTTATGACGGGTTTCTAAACTCCGCGCTGTTGCCAGGGTCTACCTTGCACAGACGAATCGTCACTTTCACGCCTTAGACTGCGCCAGCCTGGTTTCAGGTTGGGCTATTTGACTTATATATAGGGGACTTCGATGTCCGTACGACGCACACGCAAAGACGATGGCAGCCAATGGACAGTTGCGGACAGCCGCAGCGTTTATGGGATTCGCCATTGGGGGGCCGGATATTTCGCGATCAATGAAGCCGGTCGCGTAGAAGTACGTCCGAACGGCCCGAACAGCTCGCCCATCGACCTGTACGAGCAAGTTGACGAGTTGCGCAAAAGCAGCGGTCTGTCCTTGCCGTTGCTGGTGCGCTTTCCCGATATCCTGCAAGACCGTGTACGCCAGCTGACCGGCGCTTTCGATGCCAACATCGCGCGTCTGGAATACCAGAGCCAGTACACCGCGCTGTACCCGATCAAGGTCAACCAGCAAGAGGCCGTGATTGAAAACATCATCGCCACCCAGGACGTGTCGATCGGCCTTGAAGCCGGTTCCAAGCCTGAGCTGCTGGCCGTGCTGGCGCTGGCCCCGAAAGGCGGCACCATCGTCTGCAACGGTTACAAGGACCGCGAGTTCATCCGTCTGGCGCTGATGGGCCAGAAGCTGGGCCATAACGTGTTCATCGTGATCGAAAAAGAATCCGAAGTGGACCTGGTCATCGAAGAAGCAGCATCGCTCAAGGTCAAGCCGCAGGTCGGCCTGCGCGTGCGCCTGTCGTCCCTGGCATCGAGCAAGTGGGCAGACACCGGCGGCGAGAAATCCAAGTTTGGTCTGTCGGCGGCACAGTTGCTGTCGGTGGTCGAGCGTTTCCGCACGGCGGGTCTGGACCAAGGCATCCGCCTGCTGCACTTCCACATGGGTTCGCAGATCGCCAACCTGGCTGATTACCAGCACGGCTTCAAAGAGGCGATTCGCTATTACGGCGAACTGCGCAACCTCGGTCTGCCGGTTGACCACATTGATGTGGGCGGCGGTCTGGGCGTTGACTACGACGGCACGCACTCGCGCAACGCCAGCTCGATCAACTACGACATGGACGATTACGCCGGTGTGGTGGTGGGCATGCTCAAAGAGTTCTGCGATGCGCAGAGCTTGCCGCACCCGCACATTTTCTCCGAGAGCGGCCGCTCGTTGACCGCGCACCACGCCATGCTGGTGGTGCAAGTGACCGACGTCGAGAAACACAACGACGACGTGCCGGTGATCGAGAACAAAGAAAGCCTGCCCGAAACCGTGCAGTGGCTGATCGACCTGCTGGGCCCGACCGACATCGAGATGGTGACCGAAACCTACTGGCGCGCCACCCACTACATGAGCGACGTGGCTGCCCAGTATGCCGATGGCAAAATCAGCCTGGCCGAAAAAGCCCTGGCCGAGCAATGCTACTTTGCCGTGTGCCGTCGCCTGCACAACTCGCTCAAAGCGCGTCAGCGTTCGCACCGTCAGGTGCTGGACGAACTCAACGACAAGCTGGCCGACAAGTACATCTGCAACTTCTCGGTGTTCCAGAGCCTGCCGGACACATGGGCAATCGGCCAGGTATTGCCGATCCTGCCGCTGCACCGCCTGAACGAAGAGCCGCTGCGCCGCGCCGTGCTGCAAGACCTGACCTGCGACTCCGACGGCAAGATCAAGCAATACGTCGACGAGCAGAGCATCGAAACCAGCCTGCCGGTTCACAGCCTCAACGAAGGCGAAGACTACTTGCTGGGCATCTTCCTGGTGGGCGCCTATCAGGAGATTCTGGGTGACATGCACAACCTGTTCGGTGATACCGACTCGGTGAACATCTACCAGAAGGCAGACGGCAGCGTGTACCACGCCGGTATCGAGACCCACGACACCATCGAAGACATGCTGCGCTACGTGCACTTGTCGCCTGAAGAACTGATGAACCACTACCGCGACAAAGTGGCCAGCGCCAACATCAGCGTCAAAGAACGCGCCCAGTACCTCGACGCCCTGCGTCTGGGCCTGACCCGTTCCTCGTACCTGTCTTCGTAACCGTTCCAAGCCAGATAAAAACGCCGCCCTCGGGCGGCGTTTTTTATGCGCGCACAACCCCCCCCGGTTCAGGTGTTGGGGTTGAACCACTGATCCCTGCGCTGCATCCCCCATGCATACCCCGCCAGCGTCAGACTGCGCAGCACCATGAACAACAGGAAACTTATCCACAGCCCGTGGTTGCCGAAGCCTTGCATCGCCCACGCGACAGGCAGGGCGATGATGACGCTGATGACCATGGCATTACGCATTTCGCGGGCGCGCGTGGCGCCAATAAAGAGCCCGTCCAGCAGGTAACTCCACACGGCAATCAACGGCAGCAGCGCCAGATACGGCACGTATTGAAAGGCTGTTTCGCGCACGCTCGGGATGTCAGTTTGCACCGTGATAAACAGGTGCCCGCCAAACAGAAACAACACCGCAAAACCTGCGCTGGCGATCAGCGACCAGCCACTGGCGACCACCATTGAACGGCGCAAGGCCGTGCGGTCCCTGGCGCCGATGGCGTGACCGCACAGGGCCTCCACGGCATGGGCCAGGCCGTCGAGCGCATGGGCCGCCAGCAGTAAGCCGTTGAGCAGCAGTGCGTTGGCCGCCACGGTGGCATCGCCCAGCCGCGCACCTTGCAAGGTAATGAGGAAAAACACCGATTGCAGCATCAGGCTGCGGATAAAAATGTCGCGGTTGACCCCCAGCAACGGCTTCCAGTTTTGCCACACGCGTAACGCCTGCCACACCACCTTGCCCGGAAAGTGCCGCAGCGCGCCGCGTGTCAGCCACAGCCCGAGCAGAGCGCCGCTCCACTCGGCAATCACCGAGGCACGGGCCGACCCGACCACGCCCCAGTCCAGCCCCAGGACAAACCAGAGGTTGAGCGCGATATTCACCAGGTTGGTGGTGAGCAAAATCCCCAGCGGGGCCCGGGCGTTTTGTGTGCCGAGGAACCAGCCCACCAGCGCATAGGTGGCCAATGCGCCGGGCAGGCCAAACAGGCGGGTATAGAAGAAATCCAGCGTCAGCGCGTGCAACGCGGGGGAGGGCTGCATCACGGTCAGGGCAAGGCTGCTGAATGGCAGTGCGATTGCCCCTAAAAATAGCGAGAGGAGCACACTGAGCAGCAAACCCTGTAACAGAATCTGGCGCAGCGCCGTGCCATCGCCCCGTCCTGCAGCTTGGGCCGCGAAACCGGTGGTGCCCATGCGCAAAAAGCCCATCATCCAGGCCAGAAACACATACAGGCTGGCGCCCACGGCAACGGCGCCCAACTGATGCGCGTGGGGCAGGTGGCCGATGACCGTACTGTCGACCAGCGCCACCAGTGGAACGGAAATATTGGACAAAATCATCGGCGCCGCCAGCGCCCACACCCGTCGATGGGTGAGGCGGTCGCGCCAGTCAGCAAGTAGGGAAGACGACATGCAGGCTCCTTGAGGGAGCGGCATTGTAGCTGACGCGGCCTATACCCAGCGGGGTGAGGGGCCGGGGTATTTGTTATATAGTCGTGCCCTTCATTGCCTAGCCAACGAGTACACCATGCTTAACAAAGGACTGTTCCTGGCCTGCGCACTGGCGCTGCTCAGCGCTTGTGATGCTTCCTCTACCGCCAGCCCTCCTGCGCCGTCGGCGGCGGTCGGCACGCAAGCGGCCAAGCCAGTGCAGGATGTCAAAGCCCTCGCGCAACGCTACGCAGGGCGCGAGTTGAGTGTGGTGGATGTCTCCGAAGTGCAAGTGGACGGTGCCAGCACCCTGTCCGTGAGTTTTTCGGTGCCACTGGACCCGGATCAGTCCTTTGCCGAAAAACTGCATCTGGTGGATGCCAAATCCGGCAAGGTCGATGGTGCCTGGGAGCTTTCCGACAACCTGATGGAACTGCGCCTGCGTCACCTTGAGCCGCAACGCAAACTGATCCTCACCGTCGACCCCGGCCTGCGCGCGGTCAACGATGCCAAACTGGCCGCCGAGTATGTCAGCCGTCTTGAAACCCGTGACCTGCAACCCACGGTCGGTTTTGCCAGTCGCGGCACGTTGCTGCCGACACGGTTGGCTGAAGGCTTGCCCGTCATCGCGCTCAATGTCGATAAAGTCGATGTGGAGTTTTTCCGCGTCAAACCCCAGTCGTTGCCTGCATTCCTTAGCCAGTGGGGCCGCAACAGCAGCCTGCAAAGCTACGAAGCCAAAGACCTGCTGGGCATGGCCGATCTGGTGTACGGCGCCCGGTTTGACCTGAATCCGGCACGTAACACGCGTGAAACCGTGATCCTGCCAACCTCCGGTATCAAGCCTTTGCAGCAGCCGGGTGTGTACCTGGCGGTGATGAAAGCCTCCGGCACTTACAACTATTCAGCCCCGGCCACCTTGTTCACCCTCAGTGACATTGGCCTTTCCGTACACCGTTATCAGAAACGCCTGGATGTGTTCACCCAGGCACTCGAAGGCGGCAGTGCGCTGGGCGACGTGGAGCTGGAACTGCTCGACGGCAAGGGCAAAATGCTGGCGCAGGGCAAGACCGACAAGGACGGTCATGCCGAGCTGGCCCTGCCGCCCAAGGCTGAGGTGCTATTGGCGCGTCAGGGCGATCAAACCAGTCTGTTGCGTTTGAATACGGCGGCGCTCGACCTGGCCGAGTTCGACATCGGCGGGCCGCAGGCGCATCCGTTGCAATTTTTCGTGTTTGGCCCACGCGACCTGTACCGCCCCGGCGAGACCGTGCTGCTCAATGCCTTGCTGCGCGACCGTGATGGCAATCCGGTCAAGCCGCAGCCGGTCAGCGTAGAAGTCCGTCGCCCGGACGAGCAGGTCAGCCGCAAGTTTGTATGGGAGCCCGACGCGTCCGGCTTCTATCAATACCCGCTGCAACTGGCAGCCGAAGCCCCCACCGGTCGCTGGCAACTGGTGTTCGACCTGGGTGACGGCAAGCCGCAGCTCTATGAATTTTTGGTGGAAGACTTCTTGCCCGAACGCCTGGCGCTGGAGCTCAAGGGCAGTGATACACCGCTGCGTCCCGATCAAACCGCCGACATTCACGTGAACGGCCGCTACTTGTATGGCGCGCCGGCTGCCGGGAACCGCTTGAGCGGGCAGGTGTATGTGCGTCCATTGCGTGAAGCGGTTACAGCATTGCCAGGGTATCAGTTCGGTTCGGTGACCGAAGAAGAGCTGACTCAGGATTTTGAGCTGGATGAAAGCGTGCTCAACGCCCAGGGCGAAGAAACCCTGCGTCTGGAGAGCAAATGGAGCGACGCCAAATCGCCGCTGCAACTGATTGTGCAAGCCAGCCTGCAAGAGTCCGGCGGGCGCCCGATTACCCGTCGCCTGGTGCAACCGGTGTGGCCTGCCGAGCGTCTGCCGGGCCTACGCGGTCTGTTCGATGGCACTGAAACGGATGGCGACGGCCCTGCTGAATTCGAGGTGCTGATTGCCGATTACGCGGGCAACAAACTGGCGGCTGACAACGTCACCGTCCGGTTGGTGCGCGAGCGTCGGGACTACTACTGGAACTACTCGGACAACGACGGCTGGAGCTATCACTACAACGAGAAGTTTCTGAACCTGGGCGAAGAAACCGTGAACCTCAAGGCAGGTGGCACGGCCAAGGTCAGCTTTCCGGTGGAGTGGGGCCCGTATCGGGTTGAAGTGCAAGACCCGAAAACCGGTTTGATCAGCAGCCTGCGTTTCTGGGCGGGTTATCAGGCGCAGGACAATGCCGAAGGCGGCGCTGTACGTCCCGATCAGGTCAAGCTGGCGTTGGATAAAGCCGCCTATCTCGATGGCGAAACCGCGCACGTGACGGTGACACCTCCGGCCGCCGGTAAAGGCTATCTGCTGCTCGAAGGCAGCGACGGTCCGCTGTGGTGGGAAGAAATCGACGTTCCGGCCGAGGGCAAAACGTTCGAGATCAAACTCGACCCGAGCTGGGCACGCCACGACCTGTACGTCAGCGCACTGGTGATTCGTCCCGGCGAGCGCAAAGCCAACGTGACGCCCAAGCGTGCTGTGGGTGTGCTGCATCTGCCCTTGGACCGCACGCAGCGCAAACTGGCGCTGACCCTCGATGCTCCGCAAACCATGCGCCCCAAGCAGCCATTAACGGTCAAGGTTCAGGCTAAAAACGCTGACGGCAGCGTCCCCAAGCACGCCCATGTGCTGCTGGCAGCAGTGGATGTCGGGGTGTTGAACATCACGGATTACCCGACGCCAGACCCTTACGCGAGCCTGTTCGGGCGCAAGGCCTATGGCGCTGACCAATTGGACATTTATGGGCAACTGATTGAAGCCGGGCAAGGCCGCCTGGCCAGCCTGGCCTTTGGCGGTGATGCAGGGCTGGCCAAGGGCGGCAAGCGCCCGGCCACCAGTGTCACCATCGTTGCCCTGCAAAGTGCGCCCGTGACCCTCAACGAACAGGGCGAAGGTGAAGTCAGCCTCGACATCCCCGACTTCAATGGCGAGTTGCGCGTGATGGCCCAAGCCTGGACCGACGACCGCTACGGCATGGCGCAAGCCAAAACCGTGGTCGCCGCGCCGCTGGTGGCCGAACTGGCCGCACCGCGTTTCATGGCGGGGGGTGACGAGACCCGGCTGGCGCTGGACGTGTCCAACCTGACGGCCACGCCACAAACCCTTGAGGTGCAGTTGAATGCCGAAGGCCAACTGAGCCTGTCAGGTCTGAGCAGCCAAAAACTCACCCTCAGCCCCGGTCAGCGCAGCACCTTGCAGGTGCCGGTCAAAGCGCTGGGCGGCTATGGCACCGGCAAGGTGAGCGTGACCGTCAATGGTCTCAACCTGCCCGGCGAGACGCTGCCCCCTTTCACCCGCGAATGGACGCTGGGTGTGCGCCCGGCTTACCCGGCGTTGCTCAAGCACTACCGCGCCGTGCTCAACGATCAGCCATGGACGTTGCCAGAAGCCGGGCTGCAGGCCTTAGAACCGGCCGGGCGTGAAGCCTTGCTCAGCTTGTCGAGCCGTCCGCCGTTGAACCTTGGCGAGCAGATCCGTGCGCTCAAGGCGTACCCGTATGGCTGTTCCGAGCAGACCACCAGCGGTCTGTACCCGGCGTTGTATGCCGATGCCGCCTTGCTCAAGCGTCTGGGACTGGAAGGCGAGCCGGATGCCGACCGTAAACGCAAAATTGAACTGGGCATCGAGCGCCTGCTGGGCATGCAGCGGTACAACGGCAGCTTCGGCCTGTGGGGCGCAGACGGTCAGGAAGAGTACTGGCTGACCGCATACATCACCGACTTCTTGCTGCGCGCGCGCGATCAAGGCTATGCCGTGCCCCCTGAAGCGCTGAAGAAGGCCAGTGAGCGACTGCTGCGCTACACCCAGGAACGCAACCTGATCGAGGCGGATTACAGCGAAAACCTCGATCACACCCGTTTTGCCGTGCAAGCGTACGCCGCGCTGGTGCTGGCCCGCAGCCAGCAGGCGCCGTTGGGTGCTTTGCGCAGCCTGTTCGAACGTCGCAGCGATGCGCGCTCCGGCTTGCCGTTGGTGCAGTTGTCGATTGCCTTGCAGAAGATGGGTGACCAGCCGCGTGCCGATCAAGCGCTGGTCGCCGGTCTGGCCGTGACGCGCAAACCCAATCAATGGCTGGGCGACTACGGCAGTCCGCTGCGCGATCAGGCACTGATTCTGGCACTGCTCGAAGAGAACAACGTGATGAGCGGCCAGCGCGAAGCGCGGGTGTTCGCGCTGGCCGACCAACTGGCCGCGAGCCAATGGCTGTCGACTCAGGAGCGCAATTCGCTGTTCCTCGCCGGTCGGGATTTGCTGAGCCAGCCAGAGCAACCGTGGGCCGTGCAACTGGCCAGTGGCAGCGAAACCCGTGAGCTGAACAACGCTCAGCCGGGTCTCAAGCTGGAAGGGCCATTGCTGGCTTCGCCCCTGAGCCTGCGCAATGAAGGCAGCGTGCCGGTGTACCAACAGCTGACGATTTCAGGGTATCCACAGCAAGCGCCGCCTGCGGGAGGCGAAAACATGAGCATTCGCCGTGATTACCTGGGCATGAACGGCGAACCGCTGAACCTGAACAACTTGCAGAGCGGCGATCTGGTGCTGGTGCACTTGGCCGTAACGGCCAAGCAACGGGTGCCGGATGCCCTGGTGGTTGACCTGTTGCCAGCGGGGCTGGAGCTGGAAAACCAGAACCTGGGCCAAAGCGCGGCCAGCCTTGAGAACGCCAGTAGCCAGGTCAAACAATGGCGCGAATCCATGCAGAACGCGGGTGTGCAACATCAGGAATACCGCGATGACCGTTATGTGGCAGCGTTGAATCTGGACGGCTACGGCACTACGCACTTGCTGTATCTGGCGCGGGCTGTGACACCCGGTACCTACCGCGTGCCGCCGCCGCAAGTGGAGTCGATGTACCGCCCGAACTGGCAAGCCGTGGGCGAGACGCCCGGTGACATGGTGATCAAGGGCCGGTAAGCCCGGTCGCCGCTGACACGCGGCACGAGGCTGGAGCAGGGGGCATCGACGGCATCCCTGCAGCCTCGTGGCGTGTCAGCTAATGACCCAGCTCAACACCCACAACCCCAGCAACAGCCAGATTACGCCGCCGATGATGGAAGCCCGCATGAAGGCGCGCACCGCGTTGTACAAAAACAGCAGGCCGATCACCAGCACCGCAATGCTGACGATCGAGGTGTCCATGCCGAGCGCACGGGCCATGCCATCAATGAAATTACTGCCGGCCTGGGTGATTGCATTGAACAGACCGCTCAGGCTTTCAACGATCCAGCGAACCAGCGTGCCCAACCAAAGGCCCAGATTTCCTACAAAACTTTCGACGTGCATGGGGATGTTCCGATTAAGAAGACGGCCACTGTGCCAGAGATACCCCTTGGGCAACCAGTCAGGGCGCAAAGTTGCGTAACGGGCGGATGTTAATGGGATCGCGGCTTAAAAAATGCCTGCGCGGGTTGTTCGTCGCTATTGTGCTGCTGTGTGCCGCACTGTGGCTGGCCGACAGGATCTGGCCGCTGCCCTTGCCCCAGGATGATCTGGCACGCGTGGTGCTGGCCGAAGATGGCACGCCGCTGTGGCGTTTTGCCGATGCCAACGGCGTGTGGCGTTACCCGGTGACTACCGACGAGGTGTCGCCCTATTACCTCGACGCTTTGCTGACCTACGAAGACCGCTGGTTTTTCCATCACCCCGGTGTTAATCCGCTGGCGCTGGCGCGTGCGGCCTGGCAAAACCTCAGTGGCGGACGCGTGTTGTCGGGCGGCAGTACGTTGTCGATGCAGGTGGCGCGCTTGCTTGACCCGCATGCACGTACGCTGCCCGGCAAGCTGCGCCAGCTGTGGCGCACGGCTCAGCTGGAATGGCATTTGTCCAAGGAGCAAATCCTCAACCTGTACCTTAACCGCGCACCGTTCGGGGGCACTTTGCAAGGGGTGGCGGCTGCCAGTTGGGCGTACTTGGGCAAGTCTGCGCAACACCTCACGCCTTCGGAGGCCGCGCTGCTGGCCGTGTTGCCGCAAGCCCCCAGCCGTTTGCGCCCGGACCGCCACCCGGCGCGCGCGCAGGTGGCGCGCGACAAAGTGTTGCGGCGGCTGGCCGAGTACGACGTGTGGCCGCACACCGTGGTGGACGATGCTTTGCAAGAGCCGCTGCTGTTGGCGCCGCGCCTGGAACCGAGCCTCGCCCCTTTGCTGGCGCGGCGTTTGAATCGCCCCCACAGCCCGCCGTTGATACGTACCACGCTGGACGCCAACCTGCAGCGTCGTCTGGAAGACCTGTTGTTGGGCTGGCGGGCGCGCTTGCCCGATCACACCTCGGCGGCCATCGTGGTGGTAGAAACCGACAACATGGCGGTACGTGCCTATTTGGGGTCGGTGGACATCAACGACGCACGGCGCTTTGGTCATGTTGACATGATCAGCGCCATGCGCTCGCCGGGCTCAACGCTCAAGCCATTTTTGTACGGGATGGCGATGGACGCCGGGTTGATTCATTCCGAGTCGCTGCTCCAAGACGTGCCCCGGCGCTACGGCGACTACCGGCCGGGGAATTTCTCCATGGGCTTCAGTGGCCCGGTCTCAGCCAGCGCCGCGCTGGCCATGTCCCTCAACTTGCCTGCGGTGCAGTTACTTGAAGCTTATGGACCGAAACGGTTCGCGGCAGATATGCGCAACGGCGGCGTGCCGTTGACGCTGCCCGCGTTGGCAGAACCCAATCTGGCGTTGATTCTGGGTGGCGCGGGCAGCCGCCTGGAAGATTTGGTCAGCGGCTACAGCGCGTTGGCCCGCGACGGCAAAAGTGCCAATTTACGCTTGCAGCCTGACGATGAGCTGCATGAGCGACGCCTGCTGTCGCCGGGCTCGGCGTGGGTCATCCGGCGCATTCTGAGTGGTCAGGCACGCCCGGACCGTGACCCGCGCGCCGAACTCGTCCAACGCCCCTCGCTGGCGTGGAAGACCGGTACCAGCTATGGCTTTCGCGATGCACTGGCCATTGGCGTAGGCCCGCGTTACCTGATTGGCGTGTGGATCGGGCGCCCGGACGGCACGCCGGTGCCGGGTCAGTTCGGGCTGGCCTCGGCAGCACCGCTGATGCTGCAAGTGCACGATGTACTGAGTAACCGCGACAGCCAACGTGGCATCGTTGCACCGGTGCAGGCAGTGCCGGCCAATGTAGGTGTGGCTGCAATTTGTTGGCCGTTGGGCCAGCCGTTGAGCAAAGGCGATCCCAATTGCCGCCGCCAGCGTTTTGCCTGGACGCTGGACCACACCACGCCGCCGACTTTGCTGGCGGCCGATCAGCCGTTGGGCGTGGGGCTGCGCGAAAAAATGTGGGTCAACCCGCAAGGGGAGCGCGTCGGGCCGCAATGCCCCGGCGCGCACCCCCGAGAAGTAGCCCTGTGGCCCGCGCCGCTGGAGCCTTGGTTACCGCGGGCGGAACGACGGGACGCTCGCTTGCCGCCAGCCTCCGTCGAGTGCCCGCCACCGGCGCTGCATTCGGTCACGCCGTTGTCGATTGTCGGCGTGCGCGAAGGCGACCGGTTGCGCAGGCCTGCGGCGAGTGTGCAAGCGCTGCGGCTCACCTTGACAGCGTTGGGCGGCGACGGGCGTCGTTGGTGGTTTCTCAATGGTGTGACATTAGGGGACAGCGCCCATCAGGAGGCACTCACCACCGCCCTTGAACAACTCGGGCGCTACGAGCTGAGCGTACTGGACGAAGGCGGTCAAACCGCACGCGTCGAATTCAGCGTGGTGGAGTAATGGCGAGTCGTTGCCCGTCAGCGACTGCGTAGTGCAAAAAAACGCTGCTAATTGTGTTTATCACGTTGGTGATAGGGCCGCAGTGAGTCTATGCGGCGTGTTGATAAATAACGATTTTTGAATCACTCACCCTGACAAAAGTATTAACCCAAAAGGGCAAGGAAACGCCTGTTATAGAAGGGGTTAATACCAAGTTGTGAATTGTTCAAAGCGTCCCTCGGGGTTGTTATGTCTGCCACGGATAAATGTATTTCTGACGACAGATCAGAAAACGTTTGAACTCAGGCAAGCAGGTGCAAGGGACTCAATCATGAATACTCAACTGTGGTTAAAAACAAGTACTGCCCTACTGTTGGTAATGACTGTCAGCCTCAGTGGCTGCCACAGCGGTGGTGGCGGGTCTAAAAGTCATGTAGCGGCCAGCACACCTGATAGCAGCACGGGTGGCGGCGATGGCGGCACTGATGGTGGAACCGGTGGCGGTACAGATGGAGGCACTGGCGGCGGCACGGGTGGCGGTACAGGCGGCGGCACGGGTGGTGGAACTGGTGGCGGGACAGGCGGTGGAACCGGTGGCGGCACAGGCGGCGGCACAGGTGGTGGAACCGGTGGCGGCACAGGCGGTGGCACGGGTGGTGGAACCGGTGGCGGCACGGGTGGTGGAACCGGTGGCGGCACGGGTGGTGGAACCGGTGGCGGCACAGGCGGCGGCACAGGTGGTGGAACCGGTGGCGGGACAGGCGGCGGCACAGGCGGCGGCACGGGTGGTGGAACCGGTGGCGGCACAGGCGGTGGCACGGGTGGTGGAACCGGTGGCGGCACAGGCGGTGGCACGGGTGGTGGAACCGGTGGCGGCACAGGTGGTGGAACCGGAGGCGGCACTGGCGCAGGCACGACCCCATTGGTGACCGGTCAAGTCGTCGGTCAGGTGGGGGCAGCACTCGGCGGCGTGGGCACGACCGTCAGTGATATTGGCACTTCTCTGGCCGCTGTCCCGGTGGTCGGTGTGGCAGGCGGGCTGGTGACCAATACCGGGAACGCGGTGACCTCTGTCACCAATGGCGTCACCAATGGCCTTGGCTCGTTGGGCACCAATAAAGACTCGCTGGGCATCACTGTGGCAGGCGCAACCAATGCCGTAAGCGATGTCGGCAAGGGCGTGACCTCCCTTGGCACAGGTGTCAGTACGTTGATCGACAACACACCGATCAGCCAGATCCCTGTGGTCGGCGGGGTGGTCAATAAAGTCACGGATGCAACGGGAGGTTTGGTCGGCAATGTCGGCACAACGGTCACCATGATCGGCAACACCCTCACCGGTGCAGCCACCACGGGCCCGTTGAGCAAAGTGACCGGCGGGCTGAATGACAAAGTGGTGGTGCCAGTGATTTCACTGGTGGAGAACACCACGGGCAAAGTGGGAACAGCGACCGGAATCGGTGCGCCTGTAGATGGCCTGCTGAATAAGGTAGGGGGCGTCGTCGGCGGTCTGGGCGACAACGTGGCGGGGACAGGGAATGGCAATGCGGTGACCGGCTTGGTAGGTGGCGTGCTCAACGGTGTCGCCGGTGCCACTGACAAAGCGGGCGGTTATGTCAATCCGGCGCCTGCTGCGGGTGGGGGAACAGGCAGCGGAACCGGGGGTATCGGCGGTTTGCCGGGTGTCGGGGGGGGCGGGCCTGCTGGAGACTGTGGGCGGTGTGGTCAACGGGGTCAGCACCGGCCTGGCTGGTGGTAGCACCAGTGGTGTGGTGGATGCGACAGGCGCCAACGGCAATGCCATCGGTAATACCGTGGCGTCTGTTGGCGGCGCGCTGGGCGGCACGGGGGTTGCGAATAATGCAGCGGGCGCCCCGCTGGCAGCGGTCACCACCACGGTGGGCACAGCGCTTAATCCGGTCACCAGCGCTGTGACGACGGTGACGCAAAACGTTGGCGCCGCCACAGGTGTGGGTGCTCCGGTCAGTGGCTTGCTCAATCAGGTCGGCGGCGCGGTCAGCAGTGTTGGCGTCAAAGTGGATGCGGGCAGCAACAACCAAGTCGTGAGCGCAGTCGGTCAAACGGTCAATACCGTGGGCGCAACGGTGGGTGCGGTCGGGGGGCTGTTGAACGGCGGCACCACCGCTGAAGGCGGTGCGGCAACCGGTGGTTTGGGCGGTTTGGGTGGGGTACTCGGAGGCCTGGGCAATCTGGGCAAGAAAAACTAACGAATTGCACCTGGCCGGTTCGACGGCCTCACCTACAGCGCCTACGCTTGGTTGAGACGAGAGGTTCTGATGAGCCTCTCGTCTTTTTTTTGAGCCAAGGATCTAGGGCTTGCACCGGGTAGCGTCGCCCTGAGATGACGCGCCCACCTGGTTATGTCGCTGTTGTTGACCATGGAGTGTCATATGCGTACTTACGTTCCCCTCGTACTTTTTGTGCTGACCCCGTGCGTCACGGCCGAGCCCTTGCCGCGCTACCTGAACAGCAACGAAATGATGCAGACCCTGCCCACCCCTAACCTGCCGGTAGATGCTTATCGCCCGCAAAAGCCTGCGTTGCAATTGCCCAAGCCGGGCGCGGTCGAGCCGCCACCGTTGGTGATGGGCACCAAACTGACCATCCGCAAATTGCAGATTGAAGGTGGCACTGTGTACCCGCTCAAGGAGTTGGGCGCCGCCTATCAATCGTTACTGGGCCATGAGATCACCCTGGCCCAATTGATCGATGCCACGCGCACCATTACCCAGCGCTACCAAGCGGATGGCTATTTGCTGTCGTACGCGTTTTTGCCGCCGCAAAATTTTGATCAAGGGTTAGTGCGCGTGGTGCTGGTCGAGGGGTATATCCGCGATTACACCGTGCAGGGTGATGTGGGGCGTGTGAAGGGCTTTATTGATGAACTGGTGGACAAGCTCAAGGGCGAGCGTCCGCTGACCCGCAAAACCTTCGACCGTTACGCAACGCTGATGGGCCGTCTTCCCGGTGTGACGCTGCAAGCTCAAGTGCCACCCCCCGGCACTACAGATGGTGCCTCGACCCTGACCATTAACGCCAGCCGCAAACCCTTCACCACCAGCATGAGCCTCACCGAAGGTAGCCGTGACAGTACGCAGGCACTGTTCGGGGTCAGCAGCAATTCACAAACGTCGATGGCCGAGCAGTTGAGCATCAGTGGGCTGTTCCCGCCGGGCAACGACAAAGAGCATTACTACCGCATCGACTACAGCCAGTATCTGAACGCCGAAGGCACTCAGTTAAGCCTGTACGGAGCGCGCTATCGCAGCGACCCGGGCAGCAGCATTGCCACCAGCGACGGCTTCGAACTCAAGCCGCATCGCGAAAACGACCGCTTCTCGGTAGGCGTCAGTCACCCGCTGATTGCAGCGCCCAATCAATGGCTGAGTGTCGGTGCCCGGTTGTATGGCGTGAATGACCGTACCGATTACGACGTGGTCGGTTACCCGGTCAGCCTCAGCGAAAAAACGGATGTGCGCGCCCTGGCGTTCGAGGGCGACTGGCGCAAGTCTGATAAACAGCAGCTGCGCATCGTCAGCGCCGGTGTCTATCAGGGCATGAAAGGTTTGGGCGCCAAGAGTGAAACCAACCTGACCGGCAATCAGTACGACCTGGATTTTTTTCGGCTGCGTTTATCCGGCGTGCAGAGCGACAGCTTTTTCGAGAATTGGCAGGGTGTGATGTCCGGCGCCCTGTACTGGAGTGCAGACAGCTTGCCCGACAGCGAACGGGCAGTGTTTGGCGGGCAAAACTTTGGCCGCGGTTACCCCGACGATCAAGCGTCCGGCGACAAGGGGTGGGGGGTCGCCTACGAGGTCAATTACAGCTTCAACCGCGAGGGTGCGTGGGTGAAACTGCTTCAGCCCTACGTGGTGCTGGACAAGGCCAAAACCTGGTTTAACGATTTGCCGTTTAAGGGCTCGGACATGTCCTCGGCGGCAGTCGGGCTGCGTTTTGGCGACAAGCGTTATTACAACATTGCCCTTGAAGCGGCCAAGCCGATGTCCGACATGGCGCTGGACAGCTTCAACCGCCGCCCGCGCTACACCTTGAGTTTCAGTTATCAGCTATAGCGAGCCAGGCCCGCGAGGGCAACCTCGCGGGCTTTTCGGCGCGCAAATCGGGGCTTCAGCTGTCGATGGACTTGGGGTTCGGCTTAGGGAAGAGGCTGTCCAGCGTATCGAGCAGACGCATGTGATAGATGGGTTTGCGGAACAGGTCCAATACCTGCAAACGCAACAGGTCGCTGACATCATCCATGTCGGCATGTCCGGATACGACGATCACCGGCAGGTGTTGACGCGAGGTGTGTTCACGCAAGCGCCTGATGAGGGCAATACCACTCTCTTCTGGCATGCGCAGGTCGGTAATCACCAGGGCAATGTCCGGGTGGTTGGTCAGCTGTTGCAAAGCGATCTTGACCGAGGTGGCGAGGTGGCAACAAAAGCCTTCGCCCTCCAGCAACTCGGCCAGTTCAGAAAGTCCATCCTCTTCGTCATCCACTAGGAGAAGCTGTTGGCGTGTCGAAGAGGAGGTCATGTTGCATTCCTGAAAAAGGGTAGGGTGCAGAGTGTAGGCCTGATGCACAGACCTATGTCACTGGCGTTCCGCCCAATCCTCTGACCAAGTCGTTGAATGTGGACTTGACCACACCCGACAGCGGCGTGACAAACAATGCAAGCACCACGGCAACCATCGCGGCAATCAGGGCGTATTCAATACCTGAAGCGCCATCCCGGCGTTTGATCAGTTGCCGGGTCTGGTACACGCAAAACGCCTGAGTCGGCACATACACTTTCAGAACAGTATCTAGAAGCATCTGACTTCTCCTTAGTGCGCCGCAACGGGCACTGTGTAACGTGGGTGCTACATACTTCCGATGTGCCATCAGAGCATTGTCAACAAAGCCGGACCTCACAACTGTAATAAAGGATTAATCACAAAGTACTAATCCAAACGGACGATGAGGTGCGGATCCTAAAAACGTAAACAAATCAAAGTCCTTAAATCTCCTGTCAGAAATAATCCGGTCAGTAATGGCGTTTTGTCCTACCTGCGCTACCTTCAAATAGCGAAATGGTTGCAACCGTCCGACCGTTCATAGCTACCTGATTGCGCATGATTTTTTGTCTGCCGTACGCAGTGGGGAAGGGAGAACCATATGAACAATCGCCGCAGTCTGGTGCTAGCAGCGGTGCTGTTTTTAGGGGCCATTGCCGCCGGTTTTTGGGGGCTGATGCTGACCCGTCATCAGCCTGTGCCTCCTGCCCCTGTGGCGCAGGTGGTGGAGCAAGGTGTGGCCAATGTTGAGGACCAGACCAAACATGCCGTGGTGGTGTTAACCCGCGATGTAGCCCCGCATGTGGCCCTGACTGCCGATGATTTGACGCTGGAAAAATTGCGCACGGCGCCTGTCGGCAGCCTTACCTCTATCGATCAGGCGGTGGGTCGCACCCCGTGGCGCGGGCTGAATGCTGGCACGTGGCTCAATGAGCAAAGCTTTGAAATCGGCGGGCCGTTGGCGCGCATGATTCGCCCTGACGAACGCGCACTGGCGGTGGCGATTGATGAAGTGGCCGGCGCTGCCGGGCAGTTCGGTCCCGGGGATTACGTCGATATTTTGCTGTTTCTGCGTCAGGACACCGCCAACCCTGAACCTTCGACCCAAGTGGTGTTGCCCGCAGTGCGGGTCCTGAGCATCGGCGATGAATTAGGCCTGAGCAGCGATGGCCAGCCACTCAGTCAGGCGCTGACCGCCGAGCAGGCGCAGCAACAAGCCCAGCGGCGCGTGGCGGCCCGCACCGTGGTCCTGGCGATCCCGGAGCCACTGGTCAATCAACTGATGCTCGCCGCACAAGCTGGCACTTTGCGCCTGGCGGTGCGCAGCGCACAAGAACAACGCTTGAGCAAATACTGGTCAGGTGAGCAGGATGCTGCGGCCAATCTGGAGACCGCCAGGCGCAGCCTGTATCAGTTCAATCAACTGGCGATGGCCAGTCCGCTCAAGGCGCCACTCAATGCCCCGACCGGTGTGCCGCGACCCCGTGGCATCGAAATCATCCGCGGCAATCAAGCAGCCCAGCCGTCAACCCAATAAGAAATGCCCGATCTGCAAGGAAGCCCTCGCATGAGTCAACGTTGTGTGCCGCTGTTCAAACAAGTTGTCTGGACGCTGATGTTGAGCGGCCTGTCTGTGCAAATGGCTGTGGCGGCATCGGCCCAATGCGCGTCACTGGGGGCGTTGCCCGCTGTGCTGGAAGTGGCGCAGGGCACCCAACAAGCACTGGATTCACCCGTCAGCATCACCCGCATTGCCGTGGGTGACCCGACCATTGCCGATGTACACGCCAATGGCGACAGTGCCTTTTTACTGACCGGCGTTGCGCCGGGTACTACCAGCCTGATGGTCTGGACCGCCTGTTCCAAATCACCGCGCCAGAGCATGGTGTTCGTCAAGGGCAAAGCGACTGCAGCGCTGACCAGTGCCGCGCTGTCACCGTCTGAAGACCCGACGTTGCCCAGTCAGGTACAGACGGATATCCGCTTCGTAGAAGTCAGCCGCACCAAGCTGCAAGAAGCCAGTACCTCGATTTTCGGCATGGGCAGCAACTTCCTGTTCGGTTCGCCGGGCTCGCTGATTACCACGGCGGAAAACGTCATCACCGGCGGTCCTCCGGCCAACAACAAGTACTTCAACATCGGTTTTGGCGGCGGGCGTGTCAGGGCCATGATTAATGCCCTCGAAGGCAGCGGCTTTGCCTACACCCTGGCGCGCCCGAGTCTGGTGGCGCTGAGCGGCCAGAGCGCAACGTTTCTCGCCGGCGGCGAAGTGCCAGTGCCGGTGCCCAGCAGTGGCAGCGACAACGTGTCGATCGAGTACAAAGAGTTCGGCATCCGCCTGACCTTGACCCCCACCATCGTAAGCCGCGACCGCATCGTGCTCAAAGTCGCCCCTGAAGTCAGTGAACTGGACTACACCAATGCGGTGAATATCGCGGGCACGATGGTGCCGGGTCTGAATGTGCGCCGCACCGATACCAGTATTTCCTTGGCCGATGGCGAAAGTTTTGTCATCAGCGGCTTGATCAGTTCGCGCAACAGCTCGCAGGTGGACAAGTTTCCGGGGTTAGGCGACATCCCGATTCTCGGGGCCTTTTTCCGCTCCTCCAACATCAGCCGCGAAGAGCGCGAGTTGCTGATGATTGTGACCCCGCACCTGATTCAACCGTTGGCGGCCAATGCCCAATTGCCTTCTCTGCCCGGAGAAAAACTGCGCAATTACGACCCCAATTGGTACCGCTTGTACTTCCTCGAAAACGGCAACTTTAATCGCCGTAGCGGGTTATCCAAATGAGCCAGAGCTTGAGCCAGACGTTTCTCGCATTGACGCGAAACAACACCGATCTTGAGTGGTTACAAGGCGCACTGGCGCCCATGGGCCAAGTGGTGGGCGCTGGCACGGGCAGTCTGGATGAGTTGCTGGCGCTGGTGGATGTCACCTTCGCCGGGCTGGTGTTCGTGGGACTGGACCGCGAGAAAGTGGTGTCGCAGTGCGCATTGATTGAAGGCGCGCTGGAAGCCAAACCGATGTTGGCCATCGTGGCGCTGGGCGATGGCATGGACAATCAGTTGGTGCTCAACGCCATGCGCGCCGGTGCGCGGGATTTTGTCGCATATGGTTCGCGCTCCAGCGAAGTGGCCGGGTTGGTTCGACGCTTGAACAAGCGGCTGCCCGCCGTTACACCCAATGCGCAGCTGGGCGGCCTGACCGTGATGTACAGCGCGCAGTGCAACGCCGATGGCGCCTTGCTGTCCAGTCATCTCGGGCTGGTCGTGCAGAAGAGCGATCAGCAAACCCTGTTGCTTGATTTGGGTTTGCCCCGTGGCGACAGCCTCACGCTATTGGGGCTGGAAAGTTCGTTCTACTTTGGCGATGCCCTGCGCCACTTGCGGCGACTGGACAGCACGCTGATCGACAGCGCCTTCACCGCCGCCCCCGGCGGTTTGCGCATCCTGGCCTACAGCGACAGCGATGAACCGCTGGAGCACACCAGCGCGGCCGAGCTGTACATGCTGCTCAGTGCTTTGCGTCAGCATTTTCAACACATCGTGGTGAACCTCACGGGCCAGCCTGACAGCGAAGCATTGCGCACATTTGTCAGCCATTGCGACAAGTTGTTGTGGTACACCGACCAGAACATCCTCGACTGCCGACGCAATCTGGCGATCCTCAACCTGTGGCGCGCCAAAGGCATGAAGCTCGAACATGCGCGGCTGTTGGTGGACCGTTACCTGCGGGGTGTGGCGCCCGACGCCGACGCTCTGGCCAAGACGTTTGGCCTGGAAGTGCTGGTCAGCTTGCCGCCCGCCGACGAGTTGCGAATGAACGCCAAAAACCAGGCCACCACGCTGTTCGAGCTGGGCCCGCGCGAGGCCCTGAGCCAAGGCCTGAAAACCTTGGGTGAGCGCTTGGCCAAACGCTCGCAAGGGCTGGCCAAGCCGCCCGCCCATTGGCTGACACGCCTCTGGGGGCCTAAATGAGCAGCGAGAAACTGTTTGGCGCGGGCCTGCACAGCAAGAATGGCCATGCCGATCACGACAGCCTGAAACTGGTGCTGCACCGCTACATCATCGATGCCATTGAAGAAACCGGGAAAAACCTGCTGGAAGACTCGCGCCATGCGCTGGCCCAGTTCGTGACGGACAAAGTGGCCGAATACGTGTCACGCCTGCACCTGGCGATCTCACGTTATGAAATGGAGCGTCTGGCCGAGGAAATCGTGGATGAACTCACCGGGTTTGGCCCGCTGGAAGTGCTGCTGCGCGACCCGGCGGTGACCGAAATTCTGGTCAACGGCCCGTACCGGGTGTTTGTCGAGCGCGACGGCATTCTGCACCAGAGCGAGTTGCGTTTTATCGACGACCACCATGTCGAGCGGGTGATGCAGCGTATTCTCGCGCCGTTGGGGCGCCGCCTCGACGAATCCTCGCCCATGGTGGATGCCCGCATGCCCGACGGCAGCCGGGTCAATGCGATCATTCCGCCAATCGCCTTGGACGGCCCGTGCCTGTCGATTCGTAAGTTTCGCAAGGACATGCTCAAAAGCACGGACCTGATGGCCATGCAAACCATCGATCAGGCGATTTTCGACTTCATTCACGAAGCCGTGAGCAAGCGTTGCAACATCCTCATCAGCGGCGGCACGGGCACCGGGAAAACCACCTTGCTGAATATCCTCAGCCAGTTGATCAACCCCTATGAGCGGCTGGTCACTATCGAGGACGTGGCCGAATTGCAGCTCGGTCACCCGCACGTGGTGCGCCTGGAAACCCGTGCGCCCAATGCTGAAGGCCATGGTGAAGTCAAAGCCAGCGACCTGATTCGCAACGCCCTGCGGATGCGCCCCGACCGCATCATTCTCGGGGAAATCCGCGGGGTTGAAGTGCTCGACGTGTTGACCGCGATGAACACCGGGCACGATGGCTCCATGAGCACCGTGCACGCCAACACCGCACAGGATGCGCTGTTGCGACTGGAAACACTGGTGGGCCTGACCGGGCGCACAGTGGCGGAGAAAACCCTGCGCCAAATGATCTGCGCCGCGCTGGACGTCATCATCCAGCTCACGCGCATGCCAGACGGGCGTCGCTGCGTCAGTGAAGTGTTGGAAGTGGTGGGCGTGCGCGATGATGTGTACGTCACCAACACCCTGTTCCGGCTGGATCGACGCACGGGGTTTGGCTTTATGCGCGAAGCGCTGAACCCGGCAGGCGACAAATTACGTCGCGAGCCGATTGCGAACCTTCACGGCTGAGGGGCAGAACATGATCCCGGCCTTGCTGCTGTTACTGATTGCCTTACTGATGTTGGGCCTGGCGCTGTTTATTGTTTTTCGCGTCTTGCGTAATCCGACCACCAGCCGGGTGCTCAGTCGGCTGGCCGAAGGGCAGCCGCCACCGGCCGCAAAATTCGGCGGTCTGGCCTGGCTGGACCGCGCCTTCTTGCAGGCCGGGCTGCCACGGCCGTCGGAGCGCCTGGGGCTGTGGCTCGGCGTGTGGGCCGCGGCGATAGTGGTGGCGGGGCTCGTGGGTGGCTGGACGTTGTCAGTCGCCTTTGCGGTGTTGCCGCCTGTGTGTCTGAAACTGTTCCTCAGCTGGCGTTATCACCGACAGGTGCGGCGCATGGTTGAGCAGTTGCCGCAGTTGCTCGACCACTGTGTACGCAGTTTGAAGGCCGGGCGCACCTTGGCCGATGCGGTGCTGAATGCAATCGAGGCGTCCAGTGATCCCCTCAAAACCGCCATCAGTCGCGTCTCGCGCAACGTGCAACTGGGTGTCAGCTTGCCCGAAGCGGTGCAGGACTTTGCCGAGCTTTACGAGCGTGAGGAGTTTCGCCTGTTTGCCCTCGGCTTGAAGGTCAACAACCGCTATGGCGGCAACGCCAGCGAACTGCTGGAAAACCTCATCACCCTGATCCGCGAGCGTGAACAAGGGGCACGCCAGCTCAAAGCCATGACCGGTGAAACACGGTTTACGGCCATGGTGCTGGCGGCCTTGCCGGTGTTGGTGATGGTGTATTTCATGCTGACCAATCCCGAGTACCTGCCCAAGATGTGGAACGACACGTCCGGGCAGCACTTGTTGCTGACAGCGCTGGCAATGCAGGTGATTGGCTGCTTTACCCTATGGCGCATGGTGCGGAGCGTATGACATGGCCTTGCTGATAAGCGTTGTCTTGTTGCTGGCCGCCCTGGCACTGGTGATCAACACCGTGATCCAGCAGCGGATGCGCCAGCAACGCGTCATGCAGCGTCTGGAGGGGGCGAAAACCGGGCCGGGCAAATTCAGTTCATGGCTGCGCGCGGTGGGCAGCAGCAAGGTGGGCCAGCGCTCGGTGTCGCTGGATAACGAAACTCAGGCGTTGCTCACCCGGCTGGGCTGGCGCACGGCCAGTCAGCGCTCATTGTTTGCCGCTTTTCAGGTGGGCACCCCGGTGGTGCTGGCCGGACTGGTGTTTGTAGGCCATAAGGTGTTTTACCCCGACGCGGGCAACCTCGGGGTTGCACTGTTGTTCGGGTTGGCCATCGGCTACTTGATCCCCAAACGCTTACTGGCATTGGCGGCTGCCCGGCGCCAGCAACAGATCGCGAATGAGGTGTCCACGTTTATCCCGTTGCTGCGCATCCTGTTTGAGTCCGGCATGGCGGTGGAGCAAGCGCTGCGCGTGTTGAGCCAGGAGGGGCAGCAATTGTTACCCGTGTTGACCGGGGAACTGCGGCTGGTGCTGGCCCGTGTCGACTCCGGGCTGGAGCTGGGTCAGGAACTGCAAAAAACCGCGAGCCTGCTGGCGGTCGATGAGTTCGACGATACCTGCGTGATTCTTCAACAACTGATCCAGCAGGGCGGCGGCGCAATGAAGTCGTTGCAGGCGCTGAAAGCGTTGCTGGATGACCGGCGCCTGACGCGCATGCAGGAATACATCTCGAAAATGTCGGCCAAGATGTCCGTGGTGATGATGGTGTTTCTGTTTCCTGCATTACTGATTGTATTGGCCGGCCCCAGTTTTATGGCTATTTCGCGGGCCTTTGGCTCTTGACCGGGAGGGTGAGCATGAAAGCTGTGATCGTCGCGTGTGGGCTGCTGATGCTGGGCGGCTGTGCGACCGGGGGCGCGAGTAACCCGCCCTGGCTGGCCTTGAGTGGCAGTTGCGCCAAGTTGAGTGGCGATCAAGAGTTGTCGATGAACCTGGCCGACGATATGGCCAAGGAAGGCAAACTGCACGCCAGTCTGGCCAACCTGCAAAGCTTGCCTGAGCGCTATGGGCAGGTCCAGTTGCGTAAGGCACGCATCTATCGCCAGTTGGGCCGCAGCGAGGCGCAAGCCCTTTATCAAAGCTTGCTGGGCACCTGTCTGGCGGCCGAGGGCGAGCATGGTTTGGGACAATTGGCGGCGGGGCGCGGAGACAACGCGCGAGCGCTGGCCTACCTGCAAAAAGCGGCCAGTCTGGCGCCCACCGATGACAAGATTCGCAATGACTTGGGGGTGGTTTACCTGAACCTGCTGCGCATCGACGACGCACGCTTTGAATTTTTGACCGCGCTGGAGCTCAGCAAAGATGACGACGCGTTGGCGGCGTTGAACCTGGTGACGCTGTTGATCTATCAGGACAACTGGAAGCAGGCGGCGGAACTGGTCACCCGTGCCGGATTGACGCCGGAACAAGTGACCGAAGCCCAAGCGCGTGCGCAAGCACTTAAAGCCCCGGCCAGTAATCAGGTGGCGGTGCTCAAATAACGGAGGTGTGCGATGGCAATAAGCGTACGTGTCGGGGTGTTACTGCTGTGGGTGCCGTTGAGCGCACTGGCCATCGAGCCGGGCCCGGCGTCACGTTATCAGCAGGAAACCGAAAACTGGTTGCAGATTCAGGTCAGCGGTAAAGAGCGATCGAACGTGCCGCAAACGGTCACGCCGCAGGAGCGCGAACAAAGCCTGCAACGGTTGCTGAAAAGTTACGATCACGAAATCCCTGAGTACTACAAACAGGAATCGGGCAGCGGGGGCGGTACGTCCAATTAAAACGCCCGCCACCGCCTGTACTCGCTGGGCCGGCGCGCGTATAGGCGTGGGGGCTTCAGTGGGCCGTCAGCCGGTGCTGTTTGGCGCTGGCATTGGGTGACAGCGCCAGTGCCAGCTGGGTACGGTTGTTCATGTGGGTCAGGCGCAGCACTTGCGACACGTAGAGTTTGACTGTGTTTTCCGTGATGCCCAGGTCGCAGGCGATCTGGTAATTGGTCTGGCCCTTGCCCACCAGACGGGCCACGTCCAGCTGGCGTGGTGACAACTGCTGAAAGATGGCTGGCATGATTTCAGACACGTCGTCACTGGCGCCCTCATCGGCGGCTGACAGCGGCGGGCGTCTTACCGATTCCATGTCCTGATAAAGGTCGTCAATCGAGTCCGCCAAAAACTGTAGCTTCTGATTCAAGTGCCCAAGTTGCGCGCTTTTCATGCGTTCGCGCACGCGCTCTTCCTGACGCTGAATGCCTTCGAGCAATTCATTGAGGTCGACCGGTTTTTGGTAGTAATCCGCAATGCCGATACGCAAGGCCTTGATCACGTCCTGTTTATCGGCACGGCCGGTCAGCAGAATGCTTTCAAACAAGCGCTTTTTACCGGCGAACTTTTGCAGGTGTTGGGTCAGTTCGATGCCATTCATCTCCGGCATGTGCAAATCGCACAGCACCAGACCGATTTCGGGGTCTGCGCAGAAACTTTCAATCGCTTCGCGGCTCGATTCACAAGGCACACACCGGTAGCCGCTGCTTTCCAGAAACTCGCAGAGTTCTTCGACGATCAAGGGCTGGTCGTCAACCACCAGCACTTTTATGAGTGGGCTAAGCTTGTTCACGCGTTACTCCATGCCTGGCAAGCCAATTCAAGGCAACTTGCCCC
Source organism: Pseudomonas sp. WS 5078 (assembly GCF_012985745.1). Lineage (NCBI taxonomy): Bacteria > Pseudomonadati > Pseudomonadota > Gammaproteobacteria > Pseudomonadales > Pseudomonadaceae > Pseudomonas > Pseudomonas sp. WS 5078. The sequence continues at coordinate 254,222 of NZ_JAAQWX010000005.1, forward strand.
TCTCATCATGAGAAGGCTGGTTTAAAAGTAGACCCACTTTCCCTTGCTGTACACGGAATAAATCCTACGCATGCACTAGGGCATGCACAGCCAAACCAGGGTAAAACCCGCCAGCAAAAAGGGGGCGAAGGCGATTTTTTTTGACAGATTCCCGGGATCTTCAACATCAGGCGTTGTAACCCGTTGATAAAGCAGCGGCAGGATTTTTGACGCGATCAGCATCCACAGCACAGCACACACACCTGCGCCGATCACCGTGCCCAACACCGTCAGACGATCGGTGGCCAGGGCGAGGGCGATCAGCAGTTTTACATCGCCGGCGCCGAACGTATTGAGCGCATACCCAGGCAACGTCAGCACCAGCACGATCAGCAGCGCGACCCCGGCTTCGCTGGCGGGTGCGCCGAGCCAGGTGTGGCCGCTCCAGAGCAGATACAGCACGGCCAGCGCCATACCGCCCAGTGTCAGGGTGTTGGCAATCTGGCGCTGGTACAGATCCTGAAGTGCGCAAGCACTTAACCAGAGGTACAGGACTATTAGCGGTGTCACGTAATCGGCGTCCCTTTTTGGCGAATGATTCTATGCTCATATGACGTGTGGTTTTCAGGGTAGACGCAGTCATGAAAACAAGCCTCTCCACAAAGGAAAAAGGCGCAGCGGCCATCGAATTTTCGCTGGTGTTTGTGGTGTTTTTCGCCGTGTTTTACGGCGTCGTAAGTTACAGCCTGCCGCTTTTGCTGATGCAGTCGTTCAACCACTCCACGGCTGAAGCGGTGCGCCGCAGTGTGGCGCTGGACCCGACCGTCTCCCCCGCGACGTACACGCAAGATGTACAAAATCGCGCCTTGAGCGTGTTGAGTGACCAACTCTCTTGGGTGCCGACCGCCTTGAAAAGCAGCCTTAATAAACAGGCGGTCTATAGCGGTGGGGTGCTAACCGTCACCGTCAGCCTGCCAGCCTCCGCGTTAAGCGCCATCATGCCGGTGCTGGTGCTGCCGGGGAACATCAAGGTGCCCAGCTTGCCGACCACCTTGACGGCTCAATCGAGTTTGCAGTTTTGATCAGCGGCGAGCGCCTGTTCGGGCGGCTACTGGGCCGGGCTGATGAGCCCGTTGCGTTGGCGCCTACCCCGCTGCTTGTAGAGGCGGGTATTCAAATACGGCTCGATCAGCACGGCCATGTGCTGGAGATACAGGCCGCGCAGCCCCATGCATTGGTCATGGCGATGGGCAATGGTCCGCCGCGGCTGTTAATCGATTATCTGGTGCCGGGCAGCACGCTGGCCCTCGAAGGCACGCCCCGAGATTGGCATGGGCAAAGCCTGGACCTCATGTTTCAGGTCGGCGGTGGCCCTGTTGTGCATACCCGCGGCTGGGTACAGCCACAGGGTGACGGCTGGTTGCTGCAACTGTTGGACATCAGCGATTTGTTGTTGGGCCAACAGCAGGCGCGCCACCGCGAGCTCACCCACCTGCTCACCACCCACATGGGCGAGCAATTGCGCCGCTGCGGCACAGCGCGCGTGCCAGCGGTGGTGACCGATCTGTTGCAGCAGGTGGCGCAGCATTGGCATATCCCGTGTGTGGCGCTGGCCTTGCCAGACGCCACGCAGACCGAATGGCGTATCTACAGTGTTTACCAGCGCCATGATGCGCCTGCGTTGTGGGACGTCGACCAAGCGCTGGGCAGCACCCTCGACAGCTTCAATGGTCACGTCCCCCAGCGTTTTGAAGCGCTGCATGGCATCAATGACAAGCCCCGGCTGAGCGGGCTGTTTGGCAATACCGATGGCTTGCTGGTGCCTTACAACGATCATCAAGGGGTGAGTGCGTGGCTCTTGTTCGGCCACTACCCGGCCAGTCGTCACGCCCCGTCCATGGGCGACAACGATTGGCTACAGGTGTGCGCGGCATTGGCGGGGCCGCTGCTCAATCGCCTGCGCGAGCAGCAACACGTGCAGCAGATGGAGCGCATGGAGGCGTTACAGGGCCTGCTGGGCAGCGGCTGGTGGGAGTGGTCGCCCAGCACGCAGCAACTGATGCTTGCCCCGCCTTTGGCTGCGAGCCTGCTCCCTGCTCAAGCTGCTCATATGTCCCGTGACGCGTGGTTGGGGCTGTTTCATCCGGCAGACCGGGAAGAGCTGGCCAGCCGTTTCAATGATTTGTTGTCCCACGATACCCCCCTGTTGTTGTGCGTGCGCTTGCACCAACCCGACAGTAAGCGGCCGGTGACCTGGTATCGCATTCAGGGCCAAGTGCTGGGCGCAGAGGGCGGGCCACGTGTGGTGGGGTTCATGCTGGATGTCAGTGACATGCAAAACCAGCAACAGCAAGCGGCGGCGGCCCATGCGCGGCTCGACAACCTGATTGCCAGCTCTCCGGCCGTGATTTATGTGCAGCGCTATGCCGAGGGCGCGTTGCTGCCTGAATTCTTCAGCGCCAGCTTGCAACCTTTGTTGGGCTGGACGCGGGAAGCGTGCACGGCCGCCGCGTTGATCGAATGGGTGCACCCGGAGGACCGTGAGCACTACTTCGAGCGCACGCGACGACTGCTGCGCGAAGGCAGTGTGCGCAGTCGCTATCGACTGCGCGACCTCCAGGGCGACTACCACTGGTTACTGGACGAGGCCAAGTTGCTGCGTGACGACTTGGGATTGCCGGTCGAGGCCGTGGGCCTGTGGCTGGACATCACCGATGCCACGGAAGCCGCGGAGCGGGTCAAGCACAGCGAAGAGCGCTATCGCATGCTGGTGGAAGATTCCCCGGCGATGATCTGCCGCTACACCCCCGACTTGACCCTGACCTTTGGCAATCGCCCGTTAGCCAATTACCTGGAGTGCGCGCCCGAACAGTTACCGGGCATCAACCTCAGCGGCTGGTTGTCGCCGGAGCAACATCTGGCGTTTGTACAACGTTTGGCCACCTTGACCCCTGAATTCCCGGTCAGTACCGCCGAAATCAGCCTGCAACTGCCGGGGCGCGAACACGCGTGGTGGGTCTGGTCGGACCGCGGCGTGTTTGATGAGCACGGGACGTTGATCGAAGTGCAGGCGGTGGGGCGCGACAACACCGAAGTGCGGCGTTCGCAACAGCAGCTGACCCAGAGCGCCAAAATGGCCACCCTGGGCGAGATGGCCACCGGGCTGGCCCATGAGATCAATCAGCCGCTGAACGTGATGCGCATGGCCATCGTCAATGTGCTCAAACGCCTGAGCAACGGCGATGTGCAGATCGATTACCTGCAAGACAAACTCAATCGCCTCGACACCCAAGTGCAACGTGCGGCGCGGGTGGTAGACCACATGCGGGTGTTTGGTCGGCGTTCGGAGATCGAACAGCAAGTGTTTAACCCCGCCATTGCCATCGATGGCACGCTGTCACTGCTCAGTGACGGGCTGCGCGGCAAAGGCGTAGAGATTCGCTGCGAAGGACTGGACTGCGCCGTCAACGTGCGCGGCCATGTCGACCAACTGGAACAGGTGCTGATTAACCTGCTGGTCAACGCCCGTGATGCCTTGCTCGGCAAGCGTGAAAAAGACCGTGACTTCGCGCCGTGGATCGGCCTTGGCATCGAAACAGCCCCCCGCCACGTGCGGTTGTGGGTACAGGACAACGCAGGCGGCATCGACCCTCGGTTGCTGGAGCGCATCTTCGAACCGTTCTTCACCACCAAACCCGTCGGCGTAGGCACGGGGCTGGGGTTGTCAGTGAGCTACGGCATCATCGACAACATGGGCGGACGGCTCAGCGTCAGCAACACCGAACACGGCGCCCGGTTTTGTGTGGAACTGCCCGTGGCGGAGGATCAGAGCACGAGTTGAGCGCGGCCGCCTTGATTGCAGGACAGGTTGGCGCCCACTTCAGCATTACCCAGACTGACCCCTAGTGCGCCCAAGAGCGTGTTGAGGATCGGGTCCAGCAGGTTTGACAGCACGCCGCTCAACGCGGTGGACAGGATCCCCGTCACTTGGTTGACCAGCCCGGCCACTCCCGTAAGTGCATCGTTGGCCACGCTGCCTGTTTGTGGCGTGTACGTCACCAACAGGTTGTCAGACAGCGAGTCCCCCAGACTTTTGATAATGCTTGCATTGCTGTTTAGCGGGGTTTTGTAAGCAGGCGGATTGTTAACCTCGGGGAGCAGGGGGACGCTCCATGTTTGCGGCTGGGAGTTGGCCGCTATTTGAGTTTGAACCTTCAACCCTAGCCCGCCCCCTTTGCCGACCTGCAACGGGCCGCATAGCAAAATGACTGAGCACGTGGTGACATCAATACTGATCAGTTTTACCGGATCTACCGCCAGGTAGTTCAGCTTGTTGATTTCAACCGACGCGGGAAATGCACCGTTGGCTGGCGGGCTGCCAATGCTCAGCTTCGCGGCCGCTGTCGACGTTTGTGCTGTCAGGCTTTTGGTGGCCGGACTGGAGCAGTTGTAGGCGGTGACATAGCTGTTGGCACTCGCCGCTTCCAGATAAATATCCAACGATGACGCAATGCTCAGGGATGTCCGCTCACAGGCTACAACACACTGCAAAACCCCGATTAAATTCAGATTCAGCAACTTGTTCACGATACTGGTCAGAGGCGAAAGCAGTTGGGTGATCGCAGACGTTATCTGCGACACCAGTTTGAGAACGGCGAGATCAATATGGATGTGAGTTTGAACTTGCGCTGTTTTAACGTAGATGCGATTGGTGCCGAAAATGGGATCTTTAATAGCCAACGCCGGGTTGCCAACTACAGACATTTGCGGTGGTTCAATCACTTTGACCGACACCGTGACGGTGCCTACCAATGGAATATTCGACGTGATATCGGCGGCCGCAGCGCTTTTGCCATTTGAAAGTTGCACGATCCCTTGCAACAGGTCAAAGACCTTCAAGTTGGTGTTCAACCCAGCGTTCGAGGTGCCATTCTGGATTTTCAGCAAGTCGCCCAGTTTCAGTATTTGCGTGTTAGCGGCAATCAGCTTGATGGCGGTCAACGCTTGCACGGCGACCGTAGCGCCCGCTCCTCCTTTTTGCAGCACATTAATGGCGGCGTTAATCAGTTGAGTCGCAGAGACATTGGTGTTGAGCAACTGAGTGTAATCACCGGCATTGAGGTTCAAGTCGATGGCCAGTTGATCAAGATAGCTCAGCAAGTTGATATTGGTGTTTGCCAAGCCCTGCCATGACGCAAGGCTCAAGTTCAATTTGCCGCCCAGCAGGCCGCCCACAAGGCTGTTCAGAAGAGGGGAGTTACTTGAGTTTATGTCTGCCAATGAAGTTCTGATCGTCAGTGCGGCCAACGGTGCGCCCCCCGTGGCCCCCACCGCGCTCGCCGTCAATCGGGTATTGAAGCCAAATTTCCCGTCGGAAAACAGGTTCCACAAGCCGCCCGCCACACTGGTTGGCACTACCGTGGTGGTAATGACGCGAATGGCGTCAGACTTGCTTGCATCGGCGCTGAATGTGCGCAGCATGTCGCTACCGGTCACCAGTGTGCCGCAAGTGGCGCTTAAGGTTTGTGTACTGCCGGGAGGGAAGTTGTTGCGCGTCGCGCTGGCGATAGCGTACGTGGTGGCCGTGTTGGTGCCGGTCGCCAGGCAATTGCCGCCCCGACTGACGGCCTCCAATACCGCGACATCCGCGACCCGTTGCAACTTGCGTTGCTCCAGGTACAAGCGGCCGCTGTCGACTACCAACAACATAAACAACAGCACCAGGCCGAAGGTCAGGGCCGCCATCAAACCAATTGCTCCCCGCTGCGAACGAGGGCTGCTAAAACGGATGCCACGCAATTGGGGAGACATCGAGCACTCCTTTGCCGGCTTGCTGCCGAGCGCAACTCTCCAAGGGTGCAAGGGAGTGTAGTCAAGGTGCGCAGCACGCGCTGGCAAGTTGCCAGTCGGGGGACTGAACGGCAGCGACTACAGGGTATGCAGTTGCTGCCGGGCGGTCATTTGGCCTGCGGTTTGGGCGGGTAGTCGCTGAGGATCTTGCTCACGGCTTCGTGAATCGCCGCGCTGCGTTGCGCAGGCGTCGGGCTTGTGTCGACCACTTTTTCAGCACTGCCACGCCACACCAGTTGGTCGGTTTTGGCGTCGATCAGGTCAATTTGAAGGGTGCCTACCTGGTAGTTGATGTTGCGCACTTCATCGTAGACCGGCGCGCCCCAGTAACCTTCCCACGGGCCGCCCCAATAACCGCCCCACGGTCCACCCCAAGGGCCGCCGTAGCCATAGCCGTAATTAGTCACCACTTGCTCCTGACGCTCAGCAACGATCAAGTAGGTCTGCACCCACAGGTCGGCCTTGGTTGCAGGGGTCACTTGGCGCAAGCCGCGCTGGTCCAACTGATAGGCCACGGCCTGGGTGATGCGTTGTTGGGTCAGGTCGCTTTTCAGCATCGGGTTATTGGGGACAAATTGCAGTGCGGGTTCCTTCCAGGCCCACGTGTGGAAGCTGGCGAAATCAACGGAAGGGTTGTAGTCGTGCGTGACCTGCATCGATTCGCAGGCGCTGAGCAGCAGTGCCAGCCCCACGAGCGCTATTCGACGTAGCATGATGATTCTCCACTTCAACGATGAGTCTTAATGAGGAGGATAGGCCTGTACTGCTGTGTTCAGCGATTCGCGTAAAGCGTTGCCGCGCTCGCTCAGGCTGCCCTTGCTGCTGGTTTCGGCGCTGGAACTCCAGACAGGCTCACCGGTTTTGCCGTCGTACAGGTTAAGCCGCACCACCATGACTTCCACTTCGTACGTTCGAATGATGGGTACGGTGTTGTACATACCGAACTGATTGCCATAACGACTGTAGCGATCTCCATAGAACCCGCCGTAACCCGCCCCATAACCATAGTCGTCCTGAACCTGGCGCAAGCGTTTTTCTGTATGTAAATCTGCACTGACCCGTAAATCCGGTGCGCGGCCAGGCTGGACCGGGCGCAAGCCTCGCTGGTCCAGGGCTGTGCTCACGGCTTCGGCAATCTGTGCCGAGTCGGCCCAGGCCGAACCTGCAGGCAGGCGGTCGTTGAGCCAGGCCCAGCTCTGGTAGCGAGCATAGTCGCGCGGGGGCGCCGGGTAGGCGCTCAAATCAATGGCGTTGGCAGCCTGCGGCGGGGCGGCAGGCATAGGCAGCGACGTGGCGGTATACGGGTTGGGGCTTTGGCAGGCGCCCAGCCCCAGGCTCAGAATCACAAGCGCAATGCGGCGATACATGAAACTCCCCCAAGAGGTGAACAGTTAACGCGGGCGGCATACCCAATGCAGGTAACGACCCAACCCTGCAAACGCAGGGTGGCGACGATGGGCCAGCTCCATCTCAACCAGTGCGTCGAGTTCTGCGCGGGCCTGGAACTCGACCGGCATGTAATCGTGGAATACACGCACGCCACTTTGGCTTTCAACCTGCCAAAGACCTTGCATGGCCTGCCCCAGCTCCCGTGGATCAAGGGGCTGCTGCGGGGTGAGGCTCTGCTTTTCGCCAGCCATGTCGTTCTTGCGCATTTTGCGGAAGTGACCTTTGAGCAGGTTGCGGTAGATCAGCGCATCCCGGTTGTAGAACGCCAGCGACAGCCAGCCGCCCTGGGCTGTCAGTTGATGCAGAACCGGCAGGATCGCATGGGGCTCGGCCAGCCACTCCAGCACCGCATGACACAGCACCAGGTCGTACGGTTCGGTCAGTTGGCCCAAGAGCTCTTGCCAGGACGCCTGAATAAAGGTGCCGCTCTGGCCTGCTTCGGCAAAGCGTTGACGCGCGCCTTCAAGCATTGGGGCAGCGGGCTCCGCCAGCGTGACATCATGGCCTTGTTCGGCCAGCCACAGCGACATGTGCCCCAGCCCCGCGCCGATGTCCAGCACGCGCAAGCGGCGTTTGGGCAGTGACTCTTTCAGGTCGGCTTGCAACACGGCGAGGCGGATCGCCCCTTTGGCGCCGCCGTAGATTTTTTCCGCGAAGCGGGTGGCCAGCAGATCGAAGTGACGGTCGCTCATTGGCCGAAACGCCTTTCGCTGTCCGCCAATTTGCTGCGTACCACGTCGTTCATGTCCAGGCCGAGTTCGCTGCACAGCAACAAGAGGTAGAGCACGATATCGCCGACTTCCTGACCGGCATGGGCCAATTTGTCAGCGGGAAGCTGGCGGGACTGGTCTTCGGTCAGCCATTGAAAAATTTCCACCAGCTCGGCCATTTCAACACTGGCGGCCATGGCCAGGTTTTTCGGGCTGTGGAAAGGTTTCCAGTCGTTCTTGTCGCGGATGCGGTGCAGGCGTTGGGTCAGTTCGTCGAGGTTCATTGCAGGTGTGCTCTCCAGAAGGCGCAAAGCTTGCGACCGAATGGACGTGGGCGCAAGTAGTCGCTGGCGCATCCGACAACCGCGACGCGTGGGAGGGCTATTTAACTCAACGGCCGCCAACGCCCGACCATGTGCACCAGGTCGGGATGACCATTGACCTGGAAGTCGCCACTGGAACCGCCAGCACTGCTTTGCAAAATCACTTCTGCAGGCAGGCGCACCGGTTTTTTGAAGTCCACCGAGATTTCGACGTTGGCCGCTGGCAAGTGCGAACTCAACGCGGCCAGCGTCCGGGCTTCAAGCCACAGCCCGTGGGCAATGGCCGTCGGCAGGCCGAACAGTTTGGCGCTGGCGGTGCTCAGGTGGATCGGGTTGTAATCCCCGGACACCTTGGCATAACGGCGACCGATGTCTTTGGCGGCATACCAGCGCGTCAACTCGGTCATGCCACCTGCAACAGGGGTGGCAGGCTGGTGCGCCTCGCCCGGTAAATCGACACCTTTACACAGCAAGGTACTTTGCGCCTCCCACAGTGGGCCGATCAAATCGTCCACCCGTGTGATCACGTCAAACGTCGCGCCCTTGGGGTGTTTTTGCAGGTTGTGCGCGTACACGCCAATGCGCAGTTGAGAGACGCTGCCCATGGGCCGCATCACGCGAATCTGGTTGCTCAGGTGGATCAACCCCAGCAGCGGAAACGGAAACGCCTGGTCGGTCAGTAACTGCATTTGCAACCCGAACGCCAGGATGTGCGGATACGTCGGTGGCAACAGTGAACTGGCGGGCAGGTCGCACACCTCGCGAAAGGCCTCCAGCGGTTTGGCGTCCACCGCCACCCAGCAACGCAGCCCTTTATCGGGCAAGGTGTCGCCGGTGATTTTACGCTTGCTCGCCGCGTGGGCGTACAGCGCCGTCAGGTGCGGCGGGGTGTCGAGGTCAAGCCAATTCACAGTCATGGCTCAGGCCCCCAATACACTTTGGCCGCACACCCGCAGCGCCTGGCCACTGACGGCGCCCGACCCCGGTTGAGCCAACCATGCCACCGCTTCAGCGACGTCCTGGGGCAAGCCGCCCTGGCCCAGTGAACTCATGCGTCGACCGGCTTCACGCAGGGCAAACGGGATGTGCGCAGTCATCTGCGTTTCAATGAAGCCCGGCGCCACGGCGTTGATACTGATGCCACGTTCACTCAGCAACGGCGCCCATGCGTGGGCCAGACCGATCAACCCGGCCTTGCTCGCGGCATAGTTGGTTTGCCCGCGATTACCGGCAATGCCGCTGATAGACGCGAGCAAGATGACCCGCCCGTTGTCATGCAGGGTGCCGCTGTCGAGCAGGGCTTTGGTCAGCACTTGGGGCGCATTCAGGTTCACGGCCAGCACGGCGTCCCAGTATTCGGGGGTCATGTTGGCCAGGGTTTTGTCCCGGGTGATGCCTGCGTTGTGCACCACGATGTCGATGCCCTCCGGCAGCTGTTCAATCAATTGCGCGGCGGCGTTTTCGGCGCAAATGTCCAGCGTGATGCTGCGCCCACCCAGGCGGGCAGCGAGGGCTTCCAGGTCGTTTTTGGCCGCAGGGACGTCCAGCAGGATGATGTCGGCGCCGTCTCGGGCCAGGGTTTCGGCAATGGCCGCGCCGATGCCGCGGGCAGCACCGGTGACCAGGGCCTTGCGCCCGGCCAGTGGTCGGGTCCAATCACTGACTTGGGGCGCGCAGGCCGACAGGCGCAGCACTTGGCCGCTGATGAATGCACTTTTGGGCGACAGGAAAAACCTCAGTGCGCCTTCCAGTTGCTCTTCGGCACCCTCGTCGACGTACAGCAGTTGCAACGTGCTGCCGTTGCGCAATTCTTTGGCCAGTGAGCGGCTGAACCCTTCAAGGGCGCGCTGGGCGCTGGCGGCAAATGGATCGCGTTGGGTGTCGGGTGCACGGCCGAGGATGACCAAGTGCGCGCTGTGTTGCAGGCTGCGCAGTAAGGGCTGAAAAAATTCGCGCAGTTGCTTGAGTTGATCGGTGTGCAGCAAATGGCTGGCATCAAAGACTACCGCTTTGAGCGTTGGCCCCTGACCGGGAATCCACGGGCTGGTGACTGAGGGTTCTGGGCCGTAGCTGAACACGGCGTCCGTGAGTTTGCTGGCAAAGGCCGTGATGTGTTCACTCAGCGGGCCACCGCCGATCAACAACGGGCCTTCTACCGGACGCAGACGCCCGGCCTGCCAGCGTTCCAGTCGCACCGGTGACGGAAGCCCTATCGCACCGACCAGACGCTGGCCGAGGGATGAGTTGGCGAAGTCGATATAACGGTCTGACATGGAACACTCTCCGACACATGGGGTTCAAAGGGTTGACCACAAAAATACAAGGGTCGTTCGTTAAAGGGTGATAGCACCTACGCTGTAACGACCAATGGTGACTCAATTAAAGGGGAAATCTTATGACTCAGCGGCGTGTGGCGATTATTGGCGGCAACCGAATTCCGTTTGCCCGGGCTAACGGTGCGTACGCGACGGCCAGTAATCAGGCGATGCTGACGGCCGCGCTGGAAGGGCTGATCGAACGCTTTAACCTGCACGGTGAGCGTCTTGGCGAAGTCGTGGCCGGTGCGGTGCTCAAGGACTCGCGGGATTTCAGCCTCACCCGCGAGTGCGTGCTGGGCTCGCGTCTGTCGCCACAGACCCCGGCCTACGACCTGCAACAAGCCTGTGGCACTGGACTGGAAGCCGCCTTGCTGGTGGCCAATAAAATCGCGCTGGGGCAAATCGAATGCGGGATCGCGGGCGGTGTCGACACCACATCTGATGTGCCGATTGGCCTGAACGATGGGCTGCGTCGGTGGTTGTTGCAGCTCAATCGCACCAAGGCGCCGCTGGACAAACTCAAGGCGGTGTTGCACTTGCGCCCGCAGTTTTTAAAACCCGCGTTCCCGCGCAACGGCGAGCCGCGTACCGGGCTGTCGATGGGCCAGCACTGTGAACTGATGGCGCAAACCTGGCATATCCCGCGCGCCGAACAGGACGCCTTGGCCCTGCACAGCCATCAGGCGCTTGCCACGGCGTATCACGAAGGTTGGGAAGACGATCTGGTGACGCCCTTTTTAGGCCTGACCCGGGACAACAATCTGCGCACGGATTTGACCCTGGAGAAACTGGCCGCGCTCAAGCCGGTCTTTGAACGCAGCGCCAAAGGCACGCTGACGGCCGGTAACTCGACGCCGCTGACCGATGGCGCCTCGGTGGTGTTGTTAGGCAGTGAGGACTGGGCCAAGGCGCGCGGCTTGCCGATTTTGGCGTATCTGCGCGATGGCGAAACCGCAGCGGTGGATTTCGTCCATGGTGCCGAAGGTTTGCTGATGGCTCCGGTGTATGCCGTCCCACGCTTGCTGGCGCGTAATGGCCTGAGCTTGCAGGACTTTGACTACTACGAAATACACGAAGCCTTTGCCGCGCAGGTGCTGTGTACGTTGAAGGCGTGGGAAGACCCCGAGTACTGCAGAACCCGTCTGGGGCTGGACGCCCCATTGGGGGCGATTGACCGCAGCAAGCTTAACGTCAAGGGCAGTTCGTTGGCCGCGGGGCATCCGTTTGCGGCCACCGGCGGCCGCATCGTGGCCAACCTTGCCAAATTGCTGGACGCCGCAGGCCAAGGGCGCGGGCTTATCTCCATTTGCGCGGCGGGCGGGCAGGGCGTCACTGCGATTATTGAGCGCTGACCCGTTGCTGATTACATCGGCGCTGGCGCGGCATTGGGGGTAAGGCTTTCGGCCTCTTGCCGCTGGCGGCTGGCATAGTTTTCTGCCATCACCGAGCACACGATCAGTTGCAGCGGGTGATAGATCATGATGGGCAGCAGGATCAAGCCCAGCCCGGGGTTGGCGCCGAAGATCAGCGCGGCCATGGGCGCCCCGGCCGCCAGGGATTTTTTGCTGGCACAAAACACGGCGGCAATTTCATCCGGCGTGCTGAATTTCAGCGCGCGAGCGGTGCGAGTGGTCATCCACAGAATGACCGCAAGCAGCAGGGCGCTGCCGACGAAGGCGCTGAAAATCACCGAAGCCCCTTGTTGTTGCCACATCCCCGAGACCATCGAGTTGCAGAATGCGGCGTACACCAGCAGCAGAATCACCAACTTGTCGACGATGCCGGTGTAACGCTTGTGGCGGGCAAAAAAGCGGCCGAACAGCGGGCGTACCAGCTGCCCCAGCACCAGCGGCAGTAATAACAGGGCGCACAGGTCGAGCAGGGTGGCACCGAGGTCGATCCCGCCCGTGCCGCTGCCGACCACGAAACTCACCAGTAATGGCGTCAGGAAAATCCCCAGCACACTCGACAGGCTCGCATTGAGAATCGCCGCGGGTACGTTGCCGCCTGCGCTGCCCGTGAGCGCCACCGAGGAGGAGATGGTCGACGGCAGCGCGCACAGGTAAAAGAAGCCCAGCATCAACAACGGCGGTACATGACTGCCCAGCAGCAGGTCGGCCACCCACCAGATCAGGGGGAAGACGACAAACGTGAAGCCTTGCACCATTAGGTGCAGGCGCAGGTTTTTCAGGCCGTGGCGGATCTGCTCGCTGGACAGGTTGACCCCATGCAGGAAGAACACCAGGAACACGCCGATATTGATGACCCATTCTGCGTGCATCGCCCCGCCGGTGCTGCCGAATGCAGGGAACACGTACGCCAGAAACGTGGCTAGCAACATGCCGCACAGAAACCAGTCGGTGAATAGGCGTTTGAAGTGTTTGAGCACAGACATGGCAGGCACCGCAATATTGTAAGAATTGATGACGTAGCCTAACGTTGGCCCTTTCTGACGTATCGCGACATAAGGCCAATCCATGCCGCCAAACGGACAACGTGGCCCTCAACGGGCGATTCCACAGTTGGATGCACTGCCTCGGCCGTTATATGCACGGGCTGAGAGTTTGGGGGCGGGCTCGTGGACGCCGCGTCATCGGCATGACTGGGTGCAGTTTTCTTACGCCATCAGCGGCGTGTTGGGCGTTCACACGGATGAAGGCAGTTTTTTCGCGCCGCCGCAGTGGGGCATCTGGATTCCGGCGGGGCTAGAGCACGAAGTCATTACGTCCATGCGTGCCGAAATGCGCAGCTTGTATGTGCGTCGCGAAGACTGTCGATGGGCGCCGGATCACTGCCGTGTGCTGGAAGTCACGCCGCTGGCTCGCGAGTTGATCAAACGCTTTTGTGCGTTGCCCGTGAATTACCCCGAACACGGCAGCCCGGAGCAGCGTCTGGTGAGTGTGTTGCTGGACCAATTGGCTGAATTGCCGGAGGTCGGGTTTTCGTTACCGTTGCCCCGTCACCCGCGCTTGCTGGTGTTGTGCAATGAATTAATTGAAGCCCCCGATGCCGAAGTCAACGTGGGGCTGTGGTCGGGCCGGTTGGGCATGTCCGAGAAAACCCTGATGCGATTGTTTCAGCGTGAGACAGGTTTGAGCTTTCGTGGGTGGCGGCAACGGGTGCGATTGTTGTCGTCGTTGCAGGTGCTCGAAGCGGGAGGCCATGTCACGCGGGCTGCTTTGTCCTGCGGGTATGAGTCCACATCGGCCTTCATCGCGGCGTTCAAGAAAATGTTTGGCGCCACACCCGGCGAACTGTTTCGTCAACACTGAAGCTGGGGATATTAGGCGGTGCCGGGCAACCGGGGCTCGTCTATTATTCAAAAGCTTTGACGCAGGATGCGGCTGGCAGATTTGAGTACAGGGAGTGCTGCAAGCGACTTGGAATACAGTGCCCCTCTCCCCGTGGTGCGCGGATTGCCGTATAACGAGTGACTTTCGCGTGTTTGGTAATAAAGGACCCACAATAAAAGCTGATGAAGACTCCAAAACGCTTAGAACCCCTGATCGAGGACGGTCTGGTCGACGAGGTGCTGCGCCCACTCATGAGTGGCAAAGAAGCAGCTGTGTACGTAGTCCGCTGCGGCAATGAGCTGCGATGCGCCAAGGTTTACAAGGAGGCTAACAAACGAAGTTTTCGCCAGGCCGCCGAATATCAGGAGGGTCGCAAGGTTCGTAACAGCCGTCAGGCCCGAGCGATGGCCAAGGGCTCGAAGTTCGGTCGTAAAGAGACCGAAGACGCCTGGCAAAATGCCGAAGTGGCTGCGCTGTTCCGTCTGGCTGGCGCCGGGGTGCGGGTTCCAAAACCGTTCGACTTCCTTGAAGGCGTGCTGTTGATGGAGCTGGTGGCCGACGAATACGGCGATGCGGCGCCACGTTTGAACGACGTGGTGTTGGAGCCGGATCAAGCCCGTGAATACCACGCGTTTTTGATTCAGCAGATTGTGCTGATGCTGTGCACCGGTCTGGTTCACGGTGACTTGTCCGAGTTCAACGTCCTGCTGACGCCGACTGGTCCGGTCATTATCGACCTGCCGCAAGCGGTCGATGCGGCTGGTAACAACCACGCGTTCAGCATGCTGGAGCGGGACGTTGGCAACATGGCGTCGTATTTCGGCCGATTTGCGCCGGAGTTGAAAACGACCAAATACGCCAAGGAAATGTGGGCGCTCTACGAAGCGGGCACCTTGCACCCGAGCAGTGTATTGACGGGCGAGTTTGATGAGCCGGACGAGCTGGCCGATGTGGGCGGCGTCATGCGCGAGATCGAAGCGGCGCGCCTCGATGAAGAGCGACGTCAGGCCGTGCGGGCCGCCGATGAGGCGCCACCCGGCAAAACCGAAGAGCCGCCACCACCGTGGATGCAGTAATTCGCTGAAACAAAAAATCCGGCTGCGGCCGGATTTTTTGTGGGCGCGTTAATGACCCTGGCTTAGAAGCGGTTCAGCGGGACTTTCAGGCTGTGCACGCCCTGGTCATCCGCAGGCGGCAGGTTACCCGCGCGGATGTTGATCTGGATCGCCGGGATTAACAGCTGCGGCACAGACAAGGTGGCGTCACGGGAGGTGCGCATTGCCACAAACCCTTCAAGGTCGATGCTGTCATTGACATGAATATTGTGCGCCCGCTGTTCGCCCACGGTGGTGGTCCAGGCCACGTCGCGGCCCTCGGGCGGGTAGTCGTGGCACATGTACAGCCGGGTGTGCGGTGGCATCGCCAACAGGCGTTTTATCGAGTGATACAGCTGCTTGGCGTCGCCACCGGGGAAGTCGCAACGCGCGGTGCCCACGTCGGGCATGAACAACGTGTCACCGACAAACACATGGCTGCCCTCGATCTGGTATGCCATGTCCGCCGGGGTGTGCCCGGGCACGTGCAGGGCGCGCACTTCGAGCGGGCCGATGTGAAACACCTCGTCAGGGGTAAACAATTTGTCGAATTGCGAGCCGTCCTGCCGGAATTCAGGCTCAAGGTTGTAGAGGTCGCGGAACACACCCTGCACGCGGGTGATGGGCGCTCCGATACCAATCTGGCCGCCGAGTTTTTTCTTCAGGTAAGCACTGGCCGACAGGTGATCGGCATGGGCATGGGTTTCCAGCAGCCATTGCACGGTCAGGCCTCGGGCTTCAACAAATGCCGCAATCCGGTCCGCGCTCCGGGTGCTGATACGCCCGGCAGCGGCGTCGTAATCGAGCACCGGGTCGATGATCGCGCAGGGGCCATTTATAGCTGCGTAGACCACGTAGCTGACAGTGGACGTAGCGGGATCGTAAAAGCCCTGTATTTCGGGGTGCATGGCGGCCTCACATCATTCGATACAATTCATAATATATTGAAACATATATTATTGAATCGTAAACTGTCGACCGTTATATCGGCAGAGAATTTTTAATGTCTGGACAGCTCACCCACCACGAAATAGGTCTGCTGCGCGATTCAGCGTCCAAAGCCTGCATGCTGCTCAAGGCGCTGGCCAACGAAGATCGCCTGCTGCTGTTGTGCCAATTGACACAGGGCGAACGCAACGTGGGCGAGCTTGAAGGGCTGACCGGCATTCGGCAGCCCACGCTGTCTCAGCAGTTGGGTGTGTTGCGCGACGAAGGATTGGTCAATACCCGGCGCATGGGCAAGTTCATCTTCTATTCACTCGCCAGTTTCGAAGTGGTCTCGGTCATGCAAACCCTGTCGGGGTTGTACTGTGGTCAAGCGCTTAAGCAGTAAGGCGTAGCGGGACCCGATCCATTCATTTTTGTTGTGCCTGGAGTGCTCAATGGAGCAAAACATCAAGCGAATCGACGCGTGCTTTTCGGTGACGGGTCAAATCGGTCAGTCTGATCTCCAAACGTTAGCGGGGCAGGGGTTTCGCAGTGTGATCTGCAACCGGCCCGATCATGAAGGCGGCCCCGAACAACCCGAACACACGGCACTCCGTGACGCAGCGCAGGCCCTGGGTTTGAGTTTTGCGTATGTGCCAGTGGCCACCACCGGGGCGACGGCGCAGGACGTCGAACAGATGCGCGCTTTGCTTGCGCAACTGCCGACGCCCGTTCTGGCGTTTTGCCGCACCGGCAATCGCTCTTCGAAACTGTATGAACTGGCGACCCGAGGTGCCCGCAGTGCGGCCTCCTATGACGTGGTGGTGATTGGTGGCGGTTCGGCCGGAATTTCAGTGTGCGCGAGTTTGCTAAAACGGGATGCAGCGTTGCGCATCGCCGTGGTTGAGCCCAGCGCCGAGCATTACTACCAGCCGGCGTGGACGCTGGTGGGTGGCGGCGCGTATGACGTAAAAAACACCGTGCGCCCAACGGCTGACGTGATGCCCAAGGGCGCCACATGGATCAAGGCGTCGCTGTCCGCCTTTGCTCCCGAACGTCACGTGGTGCTGCTCAGTGATGGCAATGAGTTGGCCTATCAGCAACTGATTGTGTGCCCGGGGCTTGAACTGGCCTGGGAAAAAATTGAGGGTCTTGAAGACACGCTGGGCCAGCATGGCGTGACCTCCAACTACCGTTATGACCTCGCGCCGTATACCTGGGAGCTGGTGCGCACGTTACGCGGCGGCAAGGCGTTGTTTACCCAGCCGCCCATGCCGATCAAGTGTGCGGGTGCTCCGCAAAAAGCCATGTACCTGGCCTGTGACCACTGGCGCAAGCAGGGCGTGCTGGACGCGATTGCGGTTGAATTCAACCTGGCGGGTGCGGCGTTGTTCGGCGTATCGGCCTTTGTACCTGCGCTGATGAAATACGTTGAAGCCTACAACGCGACGCTGGCGTTTCAGTCCACACTGGTGAAGGTCGACGGTCCTAATAAAACAGCATGGTTTGAGGTCACTGACGCGAACGGCAACGTGACCCGTCAACAGAAAACTTTCGACATGCTGCATGTCGTCCCGCCGCAGCAGGCCCCGGATGTGATTCGTCGCAGCCCCTTGGCTGACAGTGCGGGCTGGTTCGAAACCGACCCGGCCACCTTGCAACACCCGCGTCACGCCGAGATCTTTGCCTTGGGCGATGTGTGCGGCACGCCAAATGCCAAAACCGCCGCGGCGGTGCGCAAGCAAGTCGTGGTAGTGGCTGAGAATCTCATTGCCTTGCGCAAGGGGGCTGCGTTGCCCCTGCGTTATGACGGTTACGGTTCCTGCCCGCTGACAGTTGAGAAAGGCAAAGTGATCCTCGCCGAGTTCGGCTATGGGGGCAAACTGCTGCCCACTTTCCCGCTTGACCCGACCGTGGCCCGTCAGTCGGCGTGGTGGCTCAAGGCGTCATTCCTGCCGTGGTTCTACTGGCAAGGGATGCTCAAGGGGCGCGAGTGGTTTACCGACTGCTCGGGAAGCTGAGCCAGGTATGTTGACCATTCTGTTTGGCCTGTTGGTGGGCGTGGTGCTGGGGTTGACCGGTGCCGGGGGCGGCATTCTGGCGATTCCGGCTTTAACGCTCGGGTTGGGTTGGTCGCTGGCGCAAGCCACGCCTGTGGCGTTGCTGGCGGTAGGCACTGCTGCGGCATTGGGTGCGCTCGACGGCCTGCGTAAAGGGTTAGTGCGCTATAAAGCGGCCGCGCTCATGGCATTGGTCGGCTCCATTACCTCACCGGTGGGGTTGTACCTGGCCACGTTGTTGCCGGCTAACGTGCTGGTGCTGCTGTTTGGCTGCGTGATGATTTTTGTGGCCGGGCGCATGTTTTTACAGGCCCGCGCCGATGGTCGGAAGGGGGCGAGTGAAGGGGTGCTGGAAAAAAACTGCATGCTCAATCCTGCCACCGGGCGCCTGACGTGGAATGCGCGTTGTAGCCTCACACTGGTATCGATCGGCGCCACCTCGGGGTTGCTAACGGGGCTGTTGAGCGTGGGCGGGGGCTTCTTGATCGTGCCTGCGTTTCGCAAGTTCAGTGATGTGCGCATTCATGCGGTGGTGTCCACCTCGCTGATGGTGGTGGCGTTGGTGTCACTCGGCACCCTGGGCAACTTGATGCGTCAGGGCGTGAGCCTGTCCACCGACGGCGTGCTGTTTATTGTCGCGACACTGGTCGGAATGATCGCGGGTCGGGTGATTTCGCCCCACGTCTCCGCTCAGTTGCTGCAACAAGGGTTTGCCGTGTTGTGTGCGCTCGTCAGTGTGCTGATGTTCGCCAAAGTGCTGATGTTCAACCTTTGACAAACGCCTCTGTTTACGCGCAACAACGCCCCGACGCCAGGCCCTTGAGGATCGGGCAGTCGGGGCGATGGTCACCCTGGCAGGTATCGACCAACTCTTGCAGGGTGTCGCGCAGGCTGGTCAGTTCGACGATCTTTTGGTTCAGCTCATCGATGTGTTGACGCGCCAGCGCTTTCACATCGCTGCTGGCACGTTGGCGGTCTTGCCAGAGGGCCAGCAGCTTGCCCACTTCTTCCAGTGAAAATCCCAAATCCCGCGAACGCTTGATGAAGGCCAGGGTGTGCAGGTCGTCGTCACTGTACAGCCGGTAGCCGCTGTCACTGCGATGGGCGGGTTTGAGCAGGCCGATGGATTCGTAATAGCGAATCATCTTGGCGCTCAATCCACTGTGCCTGGCGGCTTGACCGATGTTCATGACGACTGTCTCCTACTCAAGGTCCTTGGGTTTCCAGAACTTCAGCAACAACGCGTTGCTGACCACACTGACGCTGGAAAAAGCCATCGCTGCCCCGGCCAGTACCGGGTTCAAAAAGCCGAAAGCCGCCAGCGGAATGCCGATCACGTTGTAGATAAACGCCCAAAACAGGTTTTGACGGATTTTGGCGTAGGTTTTGCGGCTGATGTCCAGCGCGGCGGGCACCAGCCGCGGGTCGCCGCGCATCAAGGTGATACCGGCTGCGTGCATGGCCACGTCTGTACCGCCGCCCATGGCAATGCCGATATCGGCGGCCGCGAGGGCCGGAGCGTCGTTGATGCCATCACCCACCATGGCGACCACGCCGGTCTTTTTCAACGCAGACACCGTAGCGGCTTTGTCGGCGGGCAGAACTTCGGCGTGAACGTCCTGAATACCCAGCGCCTCGGCTACCACCCTGGCACTGCCTTTATTGTCGCCGGTCAGTAAATGGCTGCTGATATGGCGTTCGGTGAGTTGTTGCACGGCAGACAGTGCCCCCGGCTTTAACGTGTCGCCAAAGGCGAACAGGCCCAATACTTTGGGCTGCGGGCTTTGCTCGATCAGCCAGGACAAGGTACGGCCTTCAGCCTCCCAGGCCGCGGCGGCGTCGGCCAGCGGGCCGGGAGCGAGGCCGGATTCGTCCAGCAAGCGACGGTTGCCCAGCGCCAGACGACGGTCCAGCAAGGTGCCTGCAATGCCTCTGCCCGTCAGCGACTGGCTGTCCGTGACATCGGGCACTGTCAGCTGACGCGCTGCGCAGGCATCGAGTACGGCGTTGGCCAGCGGGTGCTCGCTGCCGCGTTGCAGCGCTCCGGCAGCTTGCAGCAGTTGCGCTTCATCACCGTCGATGGCGCTTAAGTGGGCGATTTGCGGGGTGCCGGAGGTCAGCGTGCCGGTTTTGTCGAAGACCACAGCGCTGACTTCATGGGCGCGCTCAAGGGCTTCGGCGTCTTTGATCAAAATGCCATGCCGCGCGGCGACGCCGGTGCCGGCCATGATCGCGGTCGGGGTGGCCAGACCGAGCGCGCACGGGCACGCGATCACCAGCACCGCCACGGCGTTGATCAGCGCGGTCTCAATCGGCGCGCCGTAGAACCACCAACCGAGTAGCGTCGCCAGCGCAATCAGCAGTACCACGGGGACAAAAATCTGACTGACTTTATCCACCAGCTTTTGAATCGGTGCCTTGCCCGCCTGCGCGTCTTCAACCAGGCGAATGATGCGCGCCAAAACGGTTTCAGTGCCCAGCGCCAGGGTTTTGATCACCAAACGGCCTTCACCGTTGATGGCGCCGCCGGTGACTTTATCCCCCGGCTGTTTTGGCACGGGCAGGCTTTCGCCGCTGATTAGCGCTTCGTCGGCATGGCTTTGACCTTCGACCACTTCGCCGTCCACCGGGAAGCGTTCGCCGGGTTTGACCAGCACCAGGTCGTTGAGGCGCAGGTCGCTGATGGCTACATCCTGTTCCTGCCCGTCGACCACCCGCAGGGCGCGTTCGGGACGTAAGGCCTCAAGCGCCCGGATGGCGCTGGCGGTCTGGCGTTTGGCGCGACTCTCAAGGTATTTGCCCAGCAGCACCAGTGCGATCACTACGGCTGAGGCTTCGAAGTACAGGTGCGGCATGCTGCCGGGGGCGGCGATGGCCCATTCATACAGGCTCAGGCCGTAACCGGCGCTGGTGCCGAGCGCGACGAGCAAGTCCATGTTACCCGCACCGGCTTTGACGGCTTTCCAGGCGGCGACATAAAAACGTGCGCCCAGGATGAACTGCACAGGCGTGGCCAGCAGAAACTGCGCCCAGGCAGGTAGCATCCAGTGCAGACCGAACGGCTCGACCAGCATCGGTAACACCAGCGGCAATGCCAACACGATGGCCGCCACCAGTGACCAGCGCTCACGGCGCAGGCGTTGGTGTTGATCGTCTTGTGTAGCGTGTACGTTTTCTGTGAGGTGGGCGCTGTAGCCCGCCGTCGTCACAGCTTTAATCAACTCGGCAGGGTCGACATGCCCCAGCGATTCAATATGCGCCCGTTCACTGGCCAGGTTGACGCTGACGTTTTTCACCCCGGGAACTTTAGCCAGCGCTTTCTCGACCCGGCCAGCACAGGAAGCGCAGGTCATGCCGCCGATGGTCAGTTCCACCGTTTGGCTGGGCACGCTGTAGCCAGCTCGGGCAACGGCTTCAACCAGCAGCGGCAAGCTGTCGGCAGGCGCCTCGACACGCGCCTGTTCGGTGGCCAGATTGACGCTGACCGATGTCACCCCCGGCACGTTGGCCAGTGCTTTTTCTACGCGGCCAGCGCAACTGGCGCAGGTCATGCCGGCGATCGGCAAGTCGTATTGAATGGGCACGAACAATCCTCCTCAAGAAGTTATCTATCCCTAGAATCGACCTTGACCCGATGGGAAGGTCAAGGCGCTTGTTGATTGTGGCGGCCGTCTTCTGGGCGGTGCTTAATATTCGAGCTGGGCAGGCGTGAGGTAAGGGCCGCTCGCTCGCATTGCAATGCGATATTTGCGCACATCGCCCGCTTTCAAGGTGATGGTTTGAGACGGCAGGGCCAGCATGCCCGGCAGACAACCCGGGGCCTGGCCCGGCAATGACTTGAGGCGCAGGTTGATACGCCCGGGCGGGAGGTTGAAGGACGTGGCTTGTTCCTGAAACAAGCGGCCCGCCAGTTGGTCATCTATATAGAGGCCGATTTCACAATTGGTGGGCACTTCAAGGCGCTCGCGGGAAATGATCAAAACACCGTAGTCCTGATCAGCGTTTGCCCACAACGGCAAGCTGGCAAGACCTAAAAGGCTGACTAGGCTCAAAGCGGACCAGCGCATGGCTACGTATCCTGTTTTCTAATCGGAAAGTTTGCAGCTTGGCCGACCGCGAAACAGATTGCCAGTATCGTGTCTCTGCACCAGGGCTTGACCTTGCCATCATGGCAAGGTGGACACTTTGAACCTCTCTCACCAAGGAGTGAACACAATGCACGTACTTAACGTTTCCGGTATGACCTGTGGCGGTTGCGCGAACTCGGTAACACGGGCGGTCCACGGGGTGGACAAGGACGCCAAAGTTGAAGTGGATCTGGCGAAGAAAACCGTCACAGTGGATAGCAAATTGCCCAAGCTGGATATCATCGACGCGATCACCAATGCAGGGTTTGAAGCGCGTTCCATGAGCGCTCAGCATTAACACACCTGGCATTTTCTGTTGCCAATCGCAGCTGCACGTTGCTGCTCGGCAACAGAGGAGGCCATGGGGTCACGATGGAATGTAATCGCCAGTTTATTAGCTAGCTCGCTATCTTTATGTTCAAGATCCGTCAGCACAGCTAGACTACCGGGTCGCGCTGACACTCGTCCGACCTGGATCCCTGATGAACTTTAGAACCATTTTGATTCTCGGTGCCTTGAGCGCCTTCGGTCCCTTGGCCATCGATTTTTACTTACCGGGTTTCCCGGCGATGGCTCAAGCATTCGCGACCGATGAAAAACACATTCAACTCACTCTGGCGGTTTACTTTCTGGGCTTGTCCATCGGCCAGTTGGTCTACGGCCCCATTGCGGATCGGTTTGGGCGGCGCGTGCCTTTGTTGGTGGGCGTCGGGCTGTTCACTGCGGCGTCTTTTGCCTGTGCCTTTGCGCCCTCGCTGGATTGGCTGATCGGGGCGCGCTTTGTCCAGGCCCTTGGCGGTTGTGCAGGGATGGTGCTGTCGCGGGCGATTGTCAGCGACAAGTGCGATGCAGTGGGCTCAGCCAAGGTGTTTTCGCAACTGATGCTGGTCATGGGGCTGGCGCCGATCCTTGCTCCCATGCTCGGCGGCCTGCTGGTGAATGTGTACGGCTGGCAGGCGATTTTCATTGTCCTGACGGGTTTCAGTGCCCTGGCAGCGCTCGCCGTGGCGCTGGGCCTGCCGGAAAGTTTACCGGCCAATGTGCCGCGTCAGCCGTTGTCCGGCGCGTTGCGCCAATACGGCCGGTTGCTCAAGGACCGTGAATACCTGGGGCATGCGCTGACCAGCGGGATTGCCATGGCCGGGATGTTCGCCTATATCGCGGGCTCGCCGTTTGTGTTCATCAAGTTGTATGGCGTCCCGGCCGAGCACTACGGTTGGCTGTTCGGCAGCAATGCGGCGGGCTTCATTCTTGTGGCACAAATCAACGCGCGGTTACTGGCCAAGCGTGGCCCTGCCTTTTTGCTGTCGCGCATGGTGTGGGTGTACCTGGCCGCCGGGTTGACTCTGTTGGGCGTCAGCGCCTTGCACACGGCGCAACTGTGGCCGCTGTTGATCCCGCTGTTTATCTGCATCGCCAGCCTGGGTTGCATCATTCCCAATGCCTCGGCCTGCGCCATGAGCGGGCAGGGCGCACGGGCGGGAAGCGCTTCGGCATTGCTCGGTTGCCTGCAGTTCAGCGTAGCGGCGGCGGCGGCATGGCTGGTGGGGGTTTTACACGATGGCAGCGCCATGCCGATGGCCATGGTCATCAGCTTGTGCGGGATTTTGGCGGTGTCGATTGCGCTGGCAACCCGGCGGCTGTACACCGCGCGGATTGCCGCTCAAACGTCGATTTGATTTAGCCAGCCATTCGTTCAGGCAATCTGTGCGGGGCTTGCAAACGTGTACGCAGCGTATCCACAAAGGCTCTGGCCTCGGACTCGCTGCGAAAATTGATCGCTTGTTGGTCGATTTGAACCTGCCACTGGCAGTCGCGGGATCTTGCTAACGCTTTTATCAGGATTTTCATTTCTGGCCTCCTCAGGTTCGCAAAGGAGGCCAGTGTATGCCCGATAACGCTGAGAAATATGACGGGCATCAAGTCTCTGACTGACGGTTACAAAATGGCCGGTCCAGTCCCGTCACCTGCCTCTCAAAATCCTTCCAGTACAATCTTGCCCTTGGACTTGCCGCTTTCCAGCAGCGTGTGGGCGCGACGCAGGTTGTTCGCGTTGATGGTGCCGAAATGTTCGCCCACGGTGGTGCGCAGGGTGCCAGCGTCGATCAGTTCCGCGACCCGGTTCAGCAAGTGATGCTGTTCAATCATGTCCGGGGTTTCGAACAACGAGCGGGTGTACATGAACTCCCAATGCAACGACAGGCTCTTGCGTTTAAGCAGTGAGATGTCCAGCGCCTTGGGGTCGTCGATCAGGGCCAGTTTGCCCTGCGGCGCCAATGCCTCGACCAGTTGCGCCAGGTGTTGATCGGTTTGGGTCAGGCTGGCGACGTGAGTTACGGCGTCGATACCGGCCTGCAGCAACGCTTCGCTCAGGGGCTGGCGATGATCGACGATCACATCGGCGCCCAGTTCGCGCACCCAGGCTTGGGTTTCCGGACGCGAAGCGCTGCCGATGACCTTGAGCCCGGTGAGCTGACTGGCCAGTTGGGTCAGGATCGACCCTACGCCGCCCGCCGCACCCACAATCAACAGGCGTTGGTGCAGGTCAGTCTTGCCTTGTGCGATGCCGAGGCGGTCAAACAACAGTTCCCACGCAGTGATGGCCGTTAAAGGCAGTGCAGCGGCTTCTGCGAAGCCCAGGCTTTTTGGCATATGGCCGACGATGCGTTCGTCGACCACGTGACGCTCACTGTTGGCACCGGCGCGGGCGATGGAACCGGCATAAAACACCTTGTCGCCGACCTTGAACAGACTCACATCACTGCCCACGGCCTTGACCACACCGGCCACGTCCCACCCCAGAACCTTGGCAGTGCCTGGGTCGGGCTGTGCGTTTTGCCGCACTTTGGTATCGACCGGGTTCACGGAAATGGCGTTGACTTCCACCAGCAGATCTCGCGGCCCGGCGACCGGTTCCGGCAGTTCAATATCTTGCAGGGCCTGCGGATCTTCAATGGGCAAAGAATGGTAATAACCGACAGCTTTCATAGGGCGCATCCTGAAGAGGGAGAAAACGTGGGGCGATAATTCGCTATTTCCTGCCGTCGTAAAACCGGCTAAAACGGCAGGCTCTTTCAATATATTTTTGATAATAGGCGGGTTTATCCACCATGCTGCGCTTTGATGACCTGCAAGTGTTTGTGCGCGCTGCCGATCTGGGCAGCCTGTCCGCGGCGGCGCGGGTGATGGACATGTCGCCAGCAGTGGCGAGTGCGGCACTCAAACGGCTTGAGGCTCAGTTGGGCTCGCGTTTGCTGGCGCGTTCGACCCGCAGCCTGCGTTTGACAGCTGAGGGGCAGGGTTTTCTTGAGTATGCCCGTAAGGCGTTGAGCAGTCTGGATGAAGGAAGGCGACTCTTGTCCCGGGGGCAGGATCAGGTCAGTGGGGTTTTGCAGCTCTCGGCGCCTTCAGACTTTGGCCGAAACGTTCTGTTGCCATGGCTTGATGCCTTTCAGCGTGAGCACCCGCAACTGACGGTTCGGCTACTGCTGGGGGACCGCATTGCCGATCTGTTTCGTCAGCCGGTGGACATCGCTTTGCGCTATGGCGAGCCGGAGGATTCCAGTTTGGTTGCCTTGCCGGTGGCGGCGGACAATCGCCGGGTGTTATGCGCGTCGCCCGCTTATCTGGCGCGTGCTGGCGAGCCGCATCAACTCGAACAACTGCTGCAACACAATTGCCTGCTGTATATGCTCGGCACACGCGTACACGACCACTGGCGATTTCATGATGGCAAGCGTGAGTCAGGCCTGACAGTGAGCGGGGACCGTTTCAGCGATGATGCGGATGTGGTGCGTTTGTGGGCATTGGCCGGGGCGGGAATTGCTTATAAGTCCTGGCTGGACGTGTCGGCGGATGTGCGAGCGGGAAGGCTCATCGTGCTGATGCCAGAGCTGGTGGGCGAGCGGGCACCGCTGAACATGTTGTGTGCTCACCGGGCACAGTTGAGCAAACCGGTGAAATTATTACGGGACATGCTTGGCGAGCGTTGTGCAGAACTGGCTCGGTACCCGTAATCGCCGCCGCACTCGACGGCAGCGATCACGGACAAGGCGTTACGGCTTGACCAAACGCGCATCCAGACCGTTTTGCGCCAAGCGCTTGGCCTGATCTTCGGTCATGCCCAAATGCGTGTGCAAGGCGTGGAAGTTTTCGGTCATGTACCCGCCGAAGTAGGCCGGGTCATCGGAGTTCACGGTGACTTTCACGCCGCGTTCCAGCATGTCGAGGATGTTGTGCTGAGACATGTGATCAAACACGCACAATTTGGTGTTGGACAGCGGGCACACGGTGAGCGGAATTTGCTCGTCGATAATGCGCTGCATTAAACGCTCATCTTCAATGGCGCGTACGCCATGGTCGATCCGCTCAATTTTCAGCAGGTCGAGGGCTTGCCAGATGTACTCCGGCGGACCTTCTTCGCCAGCGTGGGCCACTGTCAGGAAGCCTTCGGCGCGAGCACGATCAAATACGCGCACAAATTTGCTGGGCGGGTGGCCCATTTCGGAGCTGTCCAAGCCCACGGCGATAAATGCATCGCGGAACGGCAAGGCCTGATCGAGGGTTTTTTCGGCTTCTTCTTCGCTCAAGTGGCGCAGGAAGCTGAGGATCAAACCACTGGTGATGCCCAGTTGCTGTTCGCCGTCCTTGAGTGCAGCGGCAATGCCGTTAAGCACGACTTCAAACGGCACGCCCCGGTCGGTATGGGTTTGCGGGTCGAAGAACGGTTCCGTGTGAATGACGTTCTGCTCTTTGCAGCGCAACAGGTACGCCCAGGTCAGGTCGTAGAAGTCCTGCGAGGTGCGCAACACGTCCGCGCCCCGGTAATACAGGTCGAGAAACTCTTGCAGATTGTTGAAAGCGTACGCTTTGCGCAGGGTTTCGACGTCGTTCCACGGCAGGGCGATCTTGTTGCGTTCAGCCAGAGCGAACAGCAGTTCAGGTTCCAGAGATCCTTCAAGGTGCAGGTGCAGTTCCGCTTTTGGCAGGGCGTTTAGCCAGTCATACATATCAGTTTTTCTCATCAAATCACGTGCAGATGGCGGCATTCTACAGGCCCGGGCCGACATATTTGGTAAAACCCGACCAAGCTATTTGCCACACCTTTGTCATTGGTGAGGTGCGCAAGCGCGGAGTTGTGCATTCAGTGAACTAAGATGTAACGAAACGTTAGCGAGTTGCGGCAGTCTGTAACCCAACGACGTGTATTGGTTCTCAGGCAAAAGGCTCGCGATGCTGACTTTCTTAAAAGATGAAAAACTCCTACTACTGGCAATTGTCCTGGCGTGCGCTGCCTTCCCGCTGGAGCCCTGGCTGCTGCATAACGGGCAAGTGACAGCGCTGGTGGCTGGTGGCGTACTGATTGCAGCCATTGTGTGTGCATCCATGCGCGTGGCCCATCACGCTGAAGTGCTGGCTGAAAAGTTCGGTGACCCTTACGGAACGATGATCCTGACACTGTCAGCCGTTCTTGTTGAGGTCGTCATCCTTGCGATCATGATGAGCAATGAAGCATCTCCAACGTTGGTGCGGGATACGATCTATTCAGCCGTGATGTTGGATATCAACGGGATTCTGGGCCTGGCAGCACTGATGGGCGGGATCAAGCACGGTGAACAGTCCTACAACGACGATTCGGCGCGCACTTACAGTGTGATGATTCTGACGGCCATGGGCGTGTCGATGGTGGTGCCGGAATTCATCCCCAAGGCTGACTGGAAAATTTATTCGGCCTTCACGATTGGCGCGATGGTGTTGCTGTACACCCTGTTCTTGCGCATGCAGGTCGGGCCGCACAGTTACTTTTTCAGTTACAGCTACCCCGAAAAAAAGAGCCGTAAACGTGCGCCAGAAGGGGAACCCGCGAACCTGAAACTGTCGGTCGGGGTTTTGGTGTTTGGCATTATCGTGATCGGCGCCTTGGCCGAGGTGATGTCCAAGGCGCTCGACCTGGGGCTGGAAGGGACGGGCGCACCGCCCGTGATTACCGCGATTGTGGTGGCCGCGATCTCGGCGGCGCCAGAAATCTTGACGGCCCTGCGTGCAGCATTGGCCAATCGCATGCAGTCGGTGGTGAATGTGGCGCTCGGGGCTTCGCTGTCCACTGTTATCTTGACGGTGCCCGTGATGGAGGCCATGGCGCTGTACACCGGCCAGCCGTTCCAGATGGCCATGACGCCCGTGCAAACGGTGATGGTGTTGATCACGTTGGTCGTGAGTGCCATCAACTTGAATGACGGCGAGACCAATGCGATCGAAGGCATGACGCATTTTGTGCTGTTTGCGACGTTCATCATGCTGTCGCTATTGGGGCTTTGAGGCAAAGGGCGGCTTGAACGCGCCGCCCTCTGTTCTGCTTACCAGGGAATCGTCTGACCTTTGTAGTCGATAAAGTAATGCCCGCCTTTCCCTGCATATGCCTTCACTTGTTCAACCAGCCCACGGGTACTGGTTTCAACATCTATATCGGCGCCTTCACCGCCCATGTCGGTCTTTACCCACCCCGGGTGCAGGGTCAGTACGGTAGGCCGGTCTTCACCCAGTTGACTGATGAACGTATTCGTCATGGAGTTGAGTGCGGCCTTGCTGGCTTTGTAGAGGGCAAGTTCAGGCGCGTCAGGCGATTTAATACTGCCGAGCCCGGAACTCATAAACGCCAAAACCCCACTGCCTTTACGGATTTTGCTGACAAAGACTTGTGCCAGGGTGATCGGCGCTACGCTGTTGGTCAGGAACAATTGGCCGATGTCGGTCAGGCTGGCGCGCCCCGACGCTTGATCGTCCGGGCCCTTGATGCCAGCGTTCACAAACACCAGGTCATATACTTCGGTGCCCAGTTTTTGGCTCAAGGCCCGGATGGCCTCAACGTTGTCCAGATCCAGTTGTTCAATGCTGGCCTTGCCCAGTGCTTTAAGCTTTTCCACGTTGTCAGGGTTACGCACCGTGGCGGTGACGTTCCACCCATCTTTGATGAGTTGCTCGACCAAGCCCAGACCCAGTCCGCGTGAGGCGCCAATGATAAGTGCGTTTTTAGCTGTCATGAGTCGCGTCCTATGAAAGGTAAATGAGGATCACCGAACACGGTTTTACTCTTTCAGCCAGCCACTGCCCAGTCGTACAGTTTGGTTAAAAAATATACAAACCTGAGCGCCCGTTACAGAATGTGCGCTCAGGTTGGGTTTGCACGGGTTATCCACAGGTTGCTCCACAGGATCTGTGCGCAACCCGGGCGGCCGGCTATAAGTACGAGTGGCGATGGTCCGAAGCGGTATAAGTCAGGTTAACGCGCTGTTTGCACAGCGTTTTTCCTTTTCAGAAGTGGGTATCGATCAAAAAACGTACAAAGTGATGCAGGCCACGCCCGATAAGGGCTGTAGCCGTGTGTGCTCAGGTTATCCACAGTCGGGTGCACAGTGGTTGTGGGCAACTGTTTAGGTGGGAACAAAGCCTGTCAGCCTTCAACGTTGATCGGCTTGCGGATCAACATAATGCGGCCACGACTGAGGTCGGCCAGTTGCGCTTGCAAGACAGGAATATGCGCGTCGCAGACTTCCAGGCATAACTCCACCCCGTTGGCGGTGAAGGTTTCGTTGTTCAGCACGCCGTTGAGTTCTGACACGCGCAATTTGACCAGTGCCAATTCACTGAAGCTGCAAGCGCACTCAAGTGCGACCCGGGTGATAAGCGGTGACTTTTCGGCCGTTTGCAGGCATTTGTTGGCGCCACCCCCATAAGCACGTGCCAACCCCCCCGTGCCCAGTTGAATGCCGCCATACCAGCGAGTCACCAGCACCACAACGTGATCGCAATCTTGCGCTTCAATGGCCGACAGAATGGGGCGTCCAGCTGTGCCGCCGGGTTCGCCGTCATCGCTGCTGCGGTACTGATCGCCCAGCTTCCAGGCCCAACAGTTATGGGACGCGTTGAGGTCGCTGTGCCGCTCAATAAAGTCGTAGGCCTCTTGAGCACTGGTGATGGGCGCGGCATAGGTGATGAAGCGGCTCTTGCGGATTTCTTCGCGGTGCTCGCATGGACCGGTCAGGGTTGAAGGCATATCGGTTCCGGGCTGTGCGCGAGGCGTGGAGGCTCCGCGGCGGGGCTGAGGAGAAGTGAACGTTAGCGTGTCGATTCAAGGCTCTCAAGGAAACTTTCAAGGACCAGGTGAGGGCGGCGGCCTTTGCGGGTGACCGAGGCCAGGCTCAAATCATAAAAACGCGATTCGGGTTTGAGCGCACGCAGACGACCTTGTTGCACCCACAAACTGGCGTAATGGTCAGGCAGGTAGCCTATGTAGCGTCCGGTCAGAATCAGGAACGCCATGCCTTCGCGGTCTGAGGCGCTGGCGGTGCACTTGAGTGCCTGATAATGCGCCTGAATCTCTGAGGGCAGACGAAAAGTCGGCGCAATGGCGTCCTGATCGTTGAGGCGGTCGTCTTGTAGCTGGACGTCATCGACATAAAACAGTGGGTGACCGACAGCACAGTAAAGCAGCGACCGTTCGCTATACAGCGGTTGATATTCCAGACCGGATAACGCACTGGCCTGAGGCACAACGCCCACGTGCAGACGTCCGTCGAGCACACCTTGTTCAACTTCATTGGGCGAAATCATGCGGATCTGAATTTGAACGTCGGGCCCGCGTTCTTTGAGTTGAGCCAATGCGTGGGTGATGCGCATATGGGGGAGGGTGACGAGGTTGTCCGTAAGGCCGATGGTCAGCTCACCGCGCAAGTGTTGATGCAGGCCGTTGACCTCTGTGCGAAAGCTCTCTAACGCGCCAAGTAATTGCAACGCTGACTGGTAGACCTCGCGACCTTCTTCCGTCAGGGAAAACCCCGCGCGCCCGCGTTGGCATAGGCGCAAGCCCAGGCGCTGCTCCAGATCACTCATTTGCTGGCTGATCGCAGACCGGCCAATGCCGAGGACTGTTTCTGCTGCAGAAAAACCGCCGCACTCCACCACACTGCGAAAGATGCGCAACAAGCGAATATCGAAGTCGCTGACTTGCGCCAAGGCATCGGAACGACGGCTGCTCATAGTTTAGTAAACGCCTAACTGAAGGTTAGAAGAGTTGGATTTCATCGACTTTATAGGCGTGGCAATTTAGCTGCAACCACGATTTTGACCCGACACTGCACTCTGTCTTGCGAGGTTTTGCTGATGAACATGCCTGAAAACGCCGAGTTAAACGTAGCCAGCCAGCTAAAGCTGGATGCGCACTGGATGCCTTACACCGCCAATCGTAATTTTCATCGTGATCCGCGTTTTATCATCGGCGCCAAGGGCAGTTATCTGACGGATGATAAAGGTCGGCAAATTTATGACTCATTGTCAGGTCTGTGGACATGTGGTGCAGGCCATACACGCACAGAGATTCAGGAAGCCGTGGCCAAGCAGCTCGGCACGCTGGATTACTCGCCAGCCTTTCAATATGGCCATCCCTTGTCGTTTCAGCTGGCCGAGAAAATTACCGAGTTGACGCCCGGTAACTTGAACCATGTGTTCTTCACCGATTCCGGCTCGGAGTGTGCGGATACCGCTGTGAAAATGGTGCGTGCGTACTGGCGGCTGAAAGGCCAATCGACCAAAACCAAAATGATTGGTCGGGCACGCGGTTATCACGGGGTGAACATTGCGGGCACTAGTCTGGGGGGCGTGAACGGCAATCGTAAGTTGTTTGGTCAGGCCATGGCGGATGTCGACCATCTCCCGCACACCTTGCTGGCGAGCAATGCCTTTTCACGCGGTATGCCAGAGTTGGGTGGTATCGCGCTGGCGGACGAACTGCTCAAGTTGATCGAGCTGCATGACGCTTCAAATATCGCCGCGGTGTTTGTCGAGCCGATGGCAGGGTCTGCCGGGGTGCTGGTTCCGCCTCAGGGATATCTGAAACGCCTGCGTGAAATCTGTGATCAGCACAACATCCTGCTGGTATTCGATGAGGTTATTACCGGGTTTGGTCGCACAGGCTCAATGTTTGGAGCCGACAGTTTCGGTGTGACGCCGGACTTGATGTGTATCGCCAAGCAGGTCACTAACGGTGCGATTCCAATGGGGGCTGTGATTGCCTCTACCGAGATTTATCAGACATTCATGAATCAGCCGACGCCGGAGTACGCCGTCGAATTCCCGCACGGCTATACCTATTCCGCCCACCCGGTGGCGTGTGCAGCAGGGCTTGCCGCGCTGGACTTGCTGCAAAAAGAACATCTGGTCCAGAGCGTCGCTGAGGTTGCACCGCATTTCGAGAATGCGTTGCATGGTTTGAAAGGCGTGAAGAACGTCATCGATATCCGTAACTACGGTCTGGCTGGTGCGATCCAGATTGCTCCACGCGATGGCGATGTGATTGTGCGTCCTTTCGATGCCGCGATGAAGCTGTGGAAGGCCGGGTTCTACGTTCGTTTCGGCGGTGACACGCTGCAGTTTGGCCCGACTTTCAATAGCAAACCTCAGGATCTGGATCGCTTGTTCGATGCAGTGGGAGAGGCGTTGAATCAGATCGACTGATCCCTTCTATATAGAAGAGACATTTTTGGCTTTCGACGTGCGCGAAATGTGTGCGTCTGCAGACCTGTTTTGGAGTGGCAATGAGCACGATTCAACATTTGATCAATGGTGAGCTGGTAAGTGATTCCGGCCGTACTGCCGATGTGTACAACCCGTCGACCGGGCAGGTGATTCATCAGGTTCCTTTAGCCAGCCGCGAGACGATTCAACAGGCAATCGACACGGCAAAGGCGGCTTTCCCCGCCTGGCGTAATACGCCTCCAGCCAAACGTGCCCAGGTGATGTTCCGTTTCAAGCAGCTGCTAGAGCAGAACGAAGCCCGCATTTCTCAGTTGATCAGCGAAGAGCATGGCAAGACGCTGGAGGATGCGGCAGGTGAGCTCAAACGCGGGATTGAGAACGTCGAATACGCGTGCTCGGCACCGGAGATCCTGAAGGGCGAGTACAGCCGCAACGTAGGCCCGAACATTGATGCATGGTCTGACTTTCAGCCGATCGGGGTTGTGGCGGGGATAACGCCTTTCAACTTCCCGGCCATGGTTCCGTTGTGGATGTACCCGTTGGCCATTGTGTGCGGTAACTGTTTCATCCTTAAACCTTCGGAACGCGATCCAAGTTCGACCTTGTTGATTGCGCAGTTGCTTCAGGAAGCGGGTCTGCCTAAAGGCGTCTTGAGTGTGGTGCATGGCGACAAAGCTGCCGTAGACGCCCTGATTGAAGCGCCAGAAGTGAAAGCCCTGAGCTTTGTCGGCTCGACGCCGATTGCCGAATACATCTATGCCGAAGGGACAAGACGCGGCAAGCGTGTTCAGGCATTAGGTGGCGCGAAGAACCATGCGGTACTGATGCCTGATGCCGATTTGGATAATGCCGTGAGTGCGTTGATGGGGGCTGCTTATGGCTCATGTGGCGAACGTTGCATGGCGATTTCGGTGGCCGTGTGCGTTGGGGATCAGGTGGCGGATGCCTTGGTGGCCAAGTTGGTGCCGCAAATCGAGGCGCTGAAAATTGGCGCAGGGACTTCTTGCGGCCTCGATATGGGACCTTTGGTCTCGGGGCAAGCGCGTGACAAGGTCAGTGGGTATGTGGCTGACGGTGTGGCGGCAGGAGCCAAGCTGGTGGTTGATGGGCGAGGCTTGAGTGTAAAGGGTCATGAAGACGGGTTCTTCCTAGGCGGATGCTTGTTCGATCACGTTACGCCAGAGATGCGCATCTATAAGGAAGAGATTTTTGGGCCGGTTCTGTGCATCGTGCGTGTAAACAGTCTGGAAGCGGCGATGCAACTGATCAACGAGCATGAGTATGGCAACGGTACGTGCATCTTCACTCGCGATGGCGAGGCTGCGCGTTTGTTCTGTGATGAGATTGAAGTAGGCATGGTAGGGGTTAACGTTCCGCTGCCTGTTCCTGTGGCTTATCACAGCTTCGGTGGTTGGAAGCGCTCGCTGTTTGGCGATCTGCATGCTTATGGGCCTGACGGTGTGCGCTTTTACACGCGTCGAAAAGCCATTACCCAGCGCTGGCCGCAGCGTGCGAGCCATGAAGCGTCGCAGTTTGCATTTCCTAGCCTCTGACGCATTCGTTGTTTGAAAGGAGAAGCCAGCCGCCAGGCTGGCTTCTTCGTTTGCAGGCCTTTTAGGTGGTATGACAGAAATATGAAATTCGGGCTTGACTCAGAATTCCATCGGCCTATAATTCGCCCCACTTCCGGCGCAGTCGAAACGGAAAACTCCTTGAGATTCAAAGAGTTAAACGATTTCGAAAGTGTCAGCTTCAAGTCATCGAAGCAGGA